>JABZLU010000159.1:0-3010 GCA_015256605.1 Solobacterium sp. | reverse complement strand
GACTTAATGGGTGTACGCGAACCATTTTCATCCTTAACAACTTATGTATCCAATCCAATTATTAATATCTCAATTATGTCTTTGATTCTGATTGGTGGATTGAGCTTCGCCACTTGGGCAGATATCAAAGAATATAAGTTCAAACTACATCGTTACCACATGCAGTCTAAGATTATCTTATTGATGACCGCAATCCTAGTCGTATTCCCTGCAATCTACTTCTTCTTTGTGGATTTTACAGGCATGCCTTTAGGGTCAAGAATCCTAGCATCCTTCTTCCAATCTGTAACACCACGTACTGCTGGATTTAATACAGTAGACCTTACAAAGATGACTGAATCCAGTATCTTCTTACAGATTATATTAATGTTGATTGGTGCTGCACCAGGTTCTACTGGTGGTGGTATGAAGATAACAACCTTTTTCGTATTAGTCACAACAAGTATGGCAATCTTTAGAAACCGTTCTCGTACAGAGAGCTTTGGTAGAACTATCCCAGAGACAATCGTACGTAACTCGGCCACAATCTTGATGTTATATATCTCATTATGTATAGGTGCCGCAATGGTTATCAGTGTCATTGAGAATGTTCCAATGGTAACCGCAATGTATGAGACCGCATCCGCAATCGCTACCGTAGGTTTAACCCTTGGTATCACACGTGATTTAACGATTATTTCAAGAATCATCTTAATCTTCCTAATGTTCGCTGGACGTATTGGAGGACTCACCTTGATTTATGGTATGTTCCCATTCCGCAATCAATGTTTAGGTAGATGTATTGAAGAAAACGTAGCCGTAGGCTAAATAGGAGAGAGTATGAAACAGATTTTAATTATTGGTATGGGTCGTTTTGGCCGTCACATTGCTCGCAAGTTAAATGATTTAGATATTCAAGTATTAGGTATTGATAATGATGAAGAAAAGGTAAGAGAAGTATTACCTTATGTCACAAACGCCGAAGTTGGTGATGCGACAAACCAAGATTTCTTAAAGACACTAGGTCTTAAAAACTTTGATGTATGTATCGTTGCGGTTGGTGATAACTTCTTAGCTTCCCTAGAAATTACTTCTTACCTCAAGGAATTAGGCGCAAAGAAAGTTGTATCTCGTGCTGCACGTGATACACAAGAGAAGTTCTTATTACGAAATGGCGCAGATGCAGTTGTATACCCTGAAAAGTTAATGGGTAACTTAACTGCCATGCGTTATAGCAGTGATAATATCTTTGACTACATTCAAATCGGTAAAGACTTCGCAGTATTCGAAATTGCTGTACCTAATGAATGGTTAGGTAAGACAATTGGTCAGGTTGATGTACGTAAACACTACAACATCAATATCATTGCGATTAAGAAAGATGACGATATCTCTGTTACACCAGGTGCTTCGCATATACTCAACTCTGAAGAATCCTTATTAGTATTAGGAAAAGACAAAGATATCCGCAGTGCTTTCCATATCTTAGGTTAGTTCTCTTTCGATTGTCTTCGATATGCAATATCCCCTCCTTCATTTTGATAGGTATGACTTGGGGATATTCCAAAATGTTTCTTATACAATCGACTAAAATATAGTGGATCTTGATATCCTACATTCCAAGCAGCCTCCGTTACTGAATAACCCTTCAGTAATAAATCGGCTGCTTTTCTTAATCGCAAACGAATAAGATAGTCAATTGGACGAATATGATAGACTTTATTGAACTTGTAGGAGAAATGTGCCTCATCCATCTGTGCAGCCTTGGCTAAATCCTTTAACTTTAGATTCTTATGATATGATGTCTCCATTAACTCAATCGCATTTTCAATCTGTAACAACTCCTGATTGATGTATGAATAGCCAAAGGAACTAAGAATCAGTTGTTGAGCGATTAAGTTACGTTGAATCTGGTCATCCCAGTTTGCACGCATAACACTATTCTTCAAACGATTCAATAACTCAATGGAACTACTATCTTGAAGCGCAGAAATTTCATATACCATATTCATAATATCGCTACTACCATGCCATGGTACCTCTGGGTCATAGTAGATGTTCAAATGAATAAACGGTTCTTTTGAATTTACTTTAAATGTAACTCTCTGATTTTTCGCACCATGAATAATATGATTTGGACTTGCATGAAATGTTTGGTCATTAAAAGAAATGATAGCAGTTCCTGAAAGAGGATAAATAAAGGCACTATGCGTTGTATCATAGGAAATCTCTTTCCCACTTTCTTTTGTCTGTAAAGAAATTCCCGTTATCAATAATTTACGGCTTGTATATTCTTTCTGACAAGCAATCATAAAGTCATTTTTCTGCATACTTTCACCTCTTTTTATACAATCTTTCTTACATGGATAATATTTTACATAATTATCCATGTTTTTCTACTATTCTACATTTAAAATATTAGACTTTCCATCTATAATGATACGGTGGTTAGTTTGCTCTAACTAACTTAATTGAAAGGTATGACATCAATTCAATGATAGCGAAGTCGAAACGGGATATTACATTTCCATATCTATTACTGTTCTTATGCGTCTGTTTAGGAATCTCTTTACTGGTTGCCGTATCTCTAGGTGCTGTTAAGATTCCTATCGTAGATACATATCAGATTATCATCAAGCAACTATTTCATATTGGAAATGTAGATCATATTGCGAAATCTACGATTGCGATTGTATGGAATATGCGTAGTCCTCGTGTCATTATGGGACTTATCGCTGGTGCAGGTCTTGCGCTTTGTGGCAGCACGATGCAGACGACGGTTAATAATCCCATCTGTGAACCATATATATTGGGAATCTCCGCAGGTGCAACCTTTGGCGCAACTCTCCTAATTATCCTAGGGCTAAAATCCTTGATTGGTTTTGGTGCCTTCCTTGGTGCAATCATCGCAACGATTATCGTATTGGTAATTGCTTCTGCAGGTAAAAAGATTACGACCACGAGCTTGGTATTATCTGGTGTTGTTGTCAATGCACTATTTAGTGCCATTTCCAACTTCATCATCTCTATC
>JABZLU010000158.1:0-3069 GCA_015256605.1 Solobacterium sp. | reverse complement strand
AAAAAATAAAGATTCCTCTAATACTCTTCTCTAGAGGAATCCAACATTTTCACTTCAAAACTGATATTGAAATCATTATAAATCAATAGGTCCTTTTTTGTTATTTCTGATTGCATCTGCTAGACCATCGATAATCTGTACTGCTTCTAATGTACCCAAATATGTACCATCATCATCACGTAAAGCAAAGTAATTTATGACAACTGGATGTCCTGAACGTTCAGACAATATGGTAAGACTATCACGTTTGCCCTTCTTAAAATCGCTGATTAACATACGTACAATCGGTTCAACACGTTTTGGATGACATGAATATACAGGTCTACCAATTGCCATTTGAGGACGTGTAAATACCTTCTCACCTTCATTGAAGTATATGTTTATGTCGTTTTCATCAACAAGTGTAATTTCAAAAGGTAGTGTATTCAACATTGCCTTTAATTGTTTTAGATTCATATGTCCACCTGAAATCTCGATAGTTTCATTGTGGATAATACTTTGTTGTTTGAGGTCTTTTACCTTATCCCATACTGGAACATCTTCTTTAGCAAGGTAGCAATACCCATACATTGGAAAGTCTCTTGCGATTGCAATCCATTCATCTTCAGTGAAATAATTCGTTACCAGCGGGAACAAAATATTCTTTTCTTTGAAAATCATTTCATTCATACGCTTAACAACACGTCGCAATGAATCCATGTCTTTAGAATCTTCAACTACAAACTTCTTTAATTCTTGTTTAATTTCATCTTCTACACCCCACATTACATCACTTGGGCCAGGGAAATTATATTTATCCTTTAGAAGTGGGAACATTGTTTCTTCTTTTTTCTTATAATGCGATTCGATTGCACGTAATTCACTTACATCTGCTAGAACATCTTCTGGCTTAACATCTTCCTTGAGTTCCTCCTCTAGTGCTAAAACACGCTTTTCAATCTGTGCATTCTCTAATTCAAGAATATTTAAAGGATGCCCTGGTGTACGCATTAATACAGTTGTAGCATCTGCTGTTTTGTTCATCAAAACTAGCAATCGTATCTAGAACGCGTTCTTCTTCTGCTGAACGTTCCACTTCCTTCTCCGCATTCGCAATTTTTTCACTTCTTGTTGCGCCATGGAATAACGCAGAATGGACATCACACAAGCGTTGTACATCGCTAAGTTTTGTACCTTCTGAAAGAAGAGTTTGCTCAGCACGTGCAATTTCTACAGCTGAAACATCTGAGAAATTAGCCGCGAAATCTTTTCTTACAGACTCAATATCTTCACCGTTACTGAGACGTTGAACATAGGATTTTAATAATGCCTCACGGTCACTAGAACTCAAATCACTACTCTTCCCTAAATCTGCAGATAAAGCTTTCATTTTTTCTTCCTGTTGTTTTTGTAATTGTTCAGGCGTATTAATTACTTCAAAACCACTTAATTCGAAAGCATCAATAATTGTTGAAAGAGGAATTTCTTTTACTCTTGCTCCTTTTGGGATAGTCATCATCTTACCCATTGTGTTTAACATGGATGGTTTAACTATTTCTGTAAAACCAAGTTCACACATAATATCCTTCACTTCAGGATTTGCATTTACAATGTCAAATACACTCTTTGACAAATCTATCGTTTTCTTTTCCATCATTTTCACCTCACGTTTTAAGTATACGTCACAACGTAAAAAAGTGTTGTAATACTATCTCACGCGATACTCCATCCTAAAAAAGAGAGAGTCTAAAACTCTCTCAGTCTTTAACATGTTGCGTATATAGTAGAAAATGAAAGTATTCATCATGTATATCTTAACTATACAATCGTATGTAGATGCAAATAGAACTTCATTGACTTCAACTGTATATCCGCATGGAGATACAGAATATCTACCAAGTATTGCAAGTCCTTCATATCCCCTTCAATATACTTGTTTACGATATCGATTTTCTCTAGTCCTGCTTTGCATAATAAGCGGAAACGTCTCAAGTCTTCTGTCTTCATAAATGGAATATGATGTTCTTCTGCATGTTCTTGGCACAAGAAACCTCCATCCTTCGGACTAACCGTAACGACATGGGTATTTCCACAAGTAACGCACGCATCTACATCTGGTAATAACCCTGCAAGGTCTAACATATCCACAAATAGCAGTGATAAAACAAGTGTTGGATCATAGCCTTCATCTAGCTTTGAAAAAACAATATCTAAGAATGCATACTCAATGCTGTTTGGCATATCACTACTTGCTTGTAGTGTTAATACGTCAATAAGTTCAGCCGCAACCGCAGCTGCACTAGAGGCATTGATATCTTCATGCATGGAGCGATAATACTCCTTACAACGTGCATTCTTTAAACGAAAGATACTCTTAGTCTCATTATAATCGAATAAGATTTCTGTTTTTGTATAAGGCATGATAGAGCCAGCATTTTTGCTAGTCATCTTGCGTACACCCTGTGCCACAAAGGATAACTTTCCATACTCTTTTGTAAGTACACTCAGTATCACATCTGCCTCACGATAATCACTCTGCTTTAATACAAAACCAGTGATACGATCATTCATCTCGACTTGCCCCGCCATATCCATATTCAGTAATACGGGCATCACGTGAGCGCCATTCGCTTTCTACGCGTACAAACAATTCCAAGAATACTTTCTTACCCAGTAATTTTTCGATATCTTCACGTGCTAAAGAGCCAATCTTCTTTAGCATCTGTCCTTGCTTGCCAATCATGATACCTTTTTGGCTATCGCGTTCTACGAGTATCATTGCTTGGATATAAACCTTGTCCTTTTTGAATTCTTTATTTTCGATAAGAACGGCAGCCGCATGAGGTACTTCATCTTCTGTTTGGGTAAGAATCTTTTCACGGATTAACTCCGCAATACGGAAGTTTTCAGCACCATCGCTCGTCATCTCTGCTGGATATAGTAAATCACCTTCCGGAAGGTATTTGCTTGTAGTCTTGATTAAATCTTCAAAGGAACGTCCAAATTTTGCGGATAACGGGAAGTATTCCGCAAAGTCATAACGTTCTTGCCATTGTTGAATTACTTTCACAATTTTCTCAGGCTTCATTT
>JABZLU010000157.1:0-3132 GCA_015256605.1 Solobacterium sp. | reverse complement strand
TTATCCATCGACCCACAACTTGTTTCCAAACCGGTTGTAATTCGTATGAAGGATAATCAGGAAGAGCTCAGTGAAAATGAAAAGGCAGCACTTGGTTTTAATCTAGGTGAACAACCAATCGTTCATTTAAGACAGAAACTAGGAATTACATATCCTCCGCTAGCGGAATTAAATAGTAATCGAGGTTTATATCGTGGTTTTGCATATATTCAAAGTGTAAGACAAATCCGCACTCGCAAAGGTGACTTAATGTGCTTCCTAAAACTAACTGATGAAACAGGAGAGAGTGATATGGCAGTCATGCCAAATCTCTATTCACAATATAGTCAGTATTTAGTGAAGGGTGTATATATCCAGTTTTATGCTAAAATTCAAGATGAAGCTTCCTTTTTAGCAAATCAAATAGAAATAGTAAGGCAGAAATAGTATGGCAAAAATTTTAATTGTAGATGATGAAGCAAATATCCGTGAAGTCGTACGTGAGTATTGTGAAATCAATGGTTTTGAAACAGAAGAAGCAGAAAATGGTCTGGTGGCAATCGAGAAAGTAAAGAATACACATTTTGATTGTGTAATCTTAGATGTCATGATGCCAGTGTTAGATGGTTTTTCTACTTGTAAACAAATTAAGAGTATCGACCAAGTTCCTGTGATTATGTTAAGCGCAAGACAAGAAGAATATGATAAGTTATTTGGCTTTGAGTTAGGTGTTGATGACTATGTTACAAAGCCTTTCTCACCTAAGGAGCTGATTGCGCGCATTAAAGTTGTTTTAGAGCGTGGTAAAAAGACGCAGGCCAATTCCGATGTGATGATTTTTAAGGGATTGCAGATTGATGTGCTCGGTAGAGTTGTGACAGTTGATGGTGAAAAAGCACCATTAACGCCAAAGGAAATCGATTTACTTCTTTATCTAGCAACACATCCAAATGTTGCGTTATCACGTGAAACTTTATTAGTAGAAGTATGGAATTATGATTATTTTGGCGATGATCGCACGGTTGATACACATATCAAGATGCTAAGACATAACTTAGGCCCTTACCGTGATTTCATCACAACAGTTCGTGGAATGGGGTATAAGTTTGAAGCTTGATACACATGGTATCCGCTTTCGTTTGTGGCTAGCGTTCTTTACGATGGCTGTTGGCATTACGTTATTCATCGCTTTATTACAAACAGGCTTGATTCGTCCGTATTATCGTAATTCTAAGATTGCGGCAGTACGTACCGTCGCAGATCACATCCAACAATCATTGATAAAAAATAATGCAAGTGGAAATGGAGTGGAGTCTGCGATTCGTGAAGCGGTCAATAACAACGTATGTATTGTTATCTATAATGACAGTGGAACAAAAATTTACAGTGCAGATAGTTTAGGTGCAGGTTGTGCCTTACAAGATCCTAAGTCCGATGAGATTCAGGGTCTTTTAGACCTTTCCACGATTGACAGTAAACTACAAAATGGCGAACTCAGTATGAATATGACAAATGAGCGTACTGGACAAGAGATGATTATCTATGCTCGTCATATTCGTGAAAACCTTGGTAATTATTATCTGTTTGTTAATACTGCACTTGAGCCTATTGATAGCGTTGTAACGTTTTTTACACGACAATACGCACTCTATACGATGATTGTAATCGTCGTCGCTTCCATTGTAGCTTTGATGATTTCAGGTTTGGTAACTGATCCTATCATTCGTATGAAACAAGAAGCTGTGAAACTATCACAAGCGGACTATAGTGCGCATTTTGATGGTGGGTCCTTAACAGAACTACAACAACTTGCCAATAGTTAAAATACAGCAAATCGACAACTATCTAAAATTGATGAGTTAAGAAGAGATCTTTTGGCAAATGTATCACATGATATTCGTACGCCAATGACCGACATTCGTGCATACGCAGAAATGATTCGAGATATCTCTGGTAATGACCCAGTTAAACGCGATAAACATTTAGGGGTCATTATTAAAGAGACGGATTATATGACAAGACTTATCAATGACATGAGTGAGCTTGCTAAGATGCAATCAGGCAATTATGTACTCAATCGTACAAATATGGATTTGGCGAATAAAATCCGTGAAATTATTGAGTTAAATCAAAAGTCTATTACCCAAGGTGGACAGATTCTGGAACTGAAGATTCCAGGAACACTTTATATCTATGCGGATGAAGTGAAGATAGGACAGGTTATTACAAACTTTTTAACCAATGCCTTAAAACATACTGCTACAGGACAACACATCACAATACAAGCGTATCGTAAACTTGATGAAGAAACGATGCATTTTGAAATACGTGATGATGGTGAAGGAATCCCTGAAAGTGAACTACCATACGTATGGGATCGTTATCATAAGACATCACGTTCTTTCTCACGGAATCAGTTAAATACAGGTTTAGGTCTAGCGATAGTTAAAGCAATCTTAGATGCACATGATGCACAGTATGGTGTTACGAGTATTGTTGGAAAGGGTTCAACATTCTGGTTTGAACTAAGGGAAACACATGAAGCTTGATTATTTAGGCGGAACAGAATTTCTTATAAACCAAGGGGATGAGTTCTACCGAATGAACTCTGATACAGAGCTACTTGGTCGTTTTCTACGTATCAAACACCAACATCGCTTTCTTGAGATTGGTTGTAATACAGGTGCTATATTACTATACGCATCATTACGAAAACCGAAAGAACTGGTGGGGGTTGATTTGTTTTCAGAAGTATTTGAACTAACAAGACAAAATTTAGAACGTTATCGAGTAGATGCTCAATTACATGCTTGCAGGATTCAAGATTATAAAGATAAACCCTTTGATGTTATTGCATGTAATCCACCATACTTTTCTACAACCAATCAAAGCTTAATGAATGTAAATCAGTATAAAAGAGCAGGTAGGCATGAAGAAAATTTACCGCTTAGTGAACTATTTACAGCAGTGAAACGATTGTTAAAGTCAAATGGTTCATTCTATCTTGTACATCGTGCAAGTAGATACAATGAGTTATATCAATATGCTAGTAGAGTGGGTATGTTACCGGTAAAGGTGACGTTTGCTTATGACCATGTTGGTGGAGTTGCGAAAACTGTGCTAATTGAATTTCAGTTTGCAACAGCACATGAA
>JABZLU010000156.1:0-3136 GCA_015256605.1 Solobacterium sp. | reverse complement strand
CTATGAGCGAAGAAGAGCTTCGTACTTATGATGCAATTATCGTAGATGAGATTCAATTTGCAAATCGTGAACAAATCGACTTCTTAGCACATATCGTAGATTATTTAAAAGTTCCGGTATTATGTTACGGTTTGCGTTCAGACTTCCAGTTAAATTTATTTGAAGGAAGTGAGCGTTTACTTGCGATTGCGGATGAACTACATGAAGTAAAGACGGTATGTTGGTGTGGTAAAAAAGCAACTTGTAATGCACGCTATAATGAACATGGTATTGTGCGTGTTGGAACACAGGTATTACTAGGCGCAAATGATGAGTATATTGCCCTATGTCGTAAGCATTTCTTAGAAGGAAAACTACATGGTGAAGAGCCAGTAGGTTTGAAATAATTCATTGTTTCTGGAAATTACATTACAAATTTTAATATTTTGTGATGAATGAGATATTTGTTCATCACTTTTTCTATATTTTCTGATATACTTTTCTACATTGCGAAAGGAGAACTGAGGATGTTTAAACAAAGACAAACTGACATGTTGAATGGTGTTATTTGGAAAGAAATTTTATTGTTTTTTATTCCGATTATGTTCGGTTCTATCTTTCAACAACTTTACAATACTGCAGATGCGATGGTCGTTGGTAATTATGTTGGTAAGGAAGCACTTGCGGCAGTAGGTGGATCAACTGGTGTTGTAATCGGATTGCTTGTAAATTTAATTGTAGGTTTGTCGAGTGGTGCGACAGTCGTGATTGCGCAAGCGTATGGTAGTAATAATTATTCTTCTGTAAAGAAGGCAGTACAAACTGCGATGAGTTCTAGTGTATATATTGGTGCTATTTTTACGGTCATCGGCATTATCTTTACACCATGGGCGATGAACATGTTGAATGTTCCTGCAGATATTATGGATTACTCGGTGTTATATATGCGTATCTATATGCTAGGTATGATTCCTACGATGATTTATAACACGGGTGCTGGTATCTTACGTGCAGTTGGTGATTCAAAACGACCACTATATTTTTTGGTTGCCGCATGTATTACAAATATTGTTTTAGACGTATTATTTGTTGTGTTCTTCCATTGGGATGTTGCAGGTGTTGCGATTGCGACAGTTGTATCACAGGTTGTTAGTGGTGTGTTAACACTGTATATCTTATCTGCGGAAGACAGCGCATATTACTTTGATATTCGTAATTTACACTGTGATATGCATATCTTAAAGCAGATTTTGGTGATTGGTTTACCAAATGGAATTCAAGGCGCATTATATAGTTTCGCTAATCTTTTTATTCAGGCAACAGTAAATGGTTATGGAACAAATACAGTAGCTGCGTATACTGCTTTTGGTAAGATTGATGCGTTATTCTGGAATTACTCTGGTGCACTTGGTACGGCAACTTTAACGTTTATTGGACAAAACTTCGGTGCTGGTAAAATCAAACGTATGAAGCAGGGTGTATGGAATGCGATTGGTATCTATACGGTTGGCTCTCTACTGATTACTGCATTATTATATTTCCATGGGGATTATATTTGTGGCTTGTTTACACAAGATGCAGAGGTTATTGATATCTGCGTGCAGATGATACGTCAGCTATGTGTATTCTGGCCAGTATTTGTGTTCTTGGAGATTTACGTAGCAGCTACGCGTGCTTGCGGTGATGTTATTTATCCAATGATTATTACAATGATGGGTATTGGGGTACTCCGTATTGTATATATCTTATTTGTGCCATCATCTACAGTCTTTGAATCTTTACGCATTTTCCCAATTACATGGGTAGTTACAAGTTCTATCTTTGTGATTTATTACTTCCAAGGTAGTTGGCTCAAACGCAGTATTCTAAGAAGAAATATTACAGTTATTGATTAGGAACTTTATGTAAGTTCCTTTTTTTAATTTAAAAAGTAGCCACTTGGCTACTTACGTTTTGTGCGTGAAGTAATGATTCGTTTGATGTCTTCCAACGTATCATGATAGGAATGAGAATCAAAACTAGGGAAAGCATCAATCAAACGTTTTGTTAGGTTAAATTTATCTGAAGTGAGGGTTTCTTTCAGGCTATTGATCTTTTGTTGTAATTCTGCGACTTGATTATCCTTAAACTGTACTGCAGTATCTTTTGCGTTAACAATATTTTCTTTGAGTTCTGTGCCTGCAATTCTAGCTTGTACACCTGCTTCGCTGACTTTTTGGGCAGTTTCCATAGCACCGCCACCAATACGCTCTGTGAGTTCATCACTAACAATGCGTAGTGATTTTTGTAGTTTATCAATCTGTGCAAGTTTTTCATTTAATCCAATCATGACGGATACAGAGATTATCATATCCATTGTAAGACCAAGATAGGTAATACCTAAGATCCACCAACCAATTTGCTTTGGAATCCAATTGACAAAGTCGATAATCATAGGATGAATAAAGCCAATCGCCACAACGCAACCAATACCCCATGCAAGAGAGAAAATCAAACAAACATAGCCGTTAATGTTAAATGGCATATCGCGATAATCCCACCAACGTGCATGGAAGATTTGGTCTAAAATCCATCCGCCAAAGTATTCAATTAGTGTACAGACAATACTCCCGACATTAAAGATAATGAGGAAGTGAATGTGTTGTATCTCAGTATGCGTTACGGTGGTCAGTAAATAGATCATCGCAATCATACCGACACCGTAGATTGGACAAAATGGTCCATTTAAGAATCCACGGTTAATAACTTTTCCGACAATGGCGCCATGGAAGGCAACTTCTAATATCCAACCTAGAAAGGCATATATCGCAAAATAATATAAAAGTTGATAAACTGTCATAAATACCCCGTTCTTCAAAAATCATAACATTTTGGTAAATGAAAACAAGAGTCGAAACTCTTGTTTTGTCTGGTTTGTTATTTCTTGTGATATAGCTTTTTATGTTGATGAACTGGATCAAATGTGACATTGATACCAAGTTTACGTAATACATTCTTATCTTCTTCAGGCAAGATAACAGTGGAGTGAGCTTCACTACCTTTTAGGTTGCCAAGCTGTTTCATCGCAAGATCAGCATCTTTGTTTGTCATTGCCGTAATCGCAAGAGCAATCAATAATTCGTCTGAATGCAAGCGTGGGTTGTGGTTACCTAAGTGA
>JABZLU010000155.1:0-3136 GCA_015256605.1 Solobacterium sp. | reverse complement strand
ATGGTATAGTTGTCTATGGTTTTAATTATTTTGATAAAGGAGATACTCATGACATTAGAGAAAAAACTTGAGTCAAGCTTGAAAAAGCAGATTAAAAATGCCACTGACAGAGAACTTTATGATGCGATTGTCGCTATCGTAAAGGAAGAACAAGATCAGGTTAAGAAGATTACAGGCGACAAGAAGTTGTACTACATCAGTGCAGAATTTCTCATCGGTAAGCAATTAGGTAAGAACTTAATCAACTTAGGTCTATACGATGAATTAGCAAAATTATTATCTAAGAATGGTAAGTCCATCCGCACAGTTGAAAGTTTTGAAAAAGAACCTTCACTCGGTAATGGTGGTCTAGGTCGTCTAGCTGCCTGCTTCTTAGATTCCATCGCCACTTTAAACTTACAAGGTGATGGTGTTGGTCTAAATTACCACCTTGGCTTATTCCGTCAAGAATTTAAGGATAGAAAGCAACATGAAATTCCAGATGAATGGTTGAATGGTTCTACAGTATTACGTGATACTGATGTATCCTTCCCAGTTGAACTTGCTGGTAAGACATACTACTCACACATGTATGACTTAGACATCATCGGATATAAGACAAACAAGAATACATTACACTTATTCGACTTAGATACTGTTGATGAATCAATCGTTCACGATGGCACAAAGTTTGATAAGAAGAATATTGATAAGAACTTAACACTATTCCTCTACCCAGACGATAGTGATAAGGATGGTCAGTTATTACGTATTTACCAACAGTACTTTATGGTAAGTAACGCTGCTCAATTGATTATCAAGGAAGAAAAAGAAAAGGGACACAGCCTCAACGATTTAGATAAGCACGTTTCTATCCAGATCAATGATACTCACCCTTCTATGGTAATTCCTGAATTAATTCGTTTATTGATGAATGAAGGTATCACATTCCGTAGAGCAGCAGATATTGTCGCTAATACATGTGCATACACAAACCACACAATTCTTGCCGAAGCGCTAGAAAAGTGGCCTCTAGATTATCTACAGGAAGTTGTACCACAACTCGTTCCAATTATTGGCGGTTTAGACTATGCCGTAAATATTGCCTTCAAGGGTGATAAAGAATTAACAATCATCGATGATAGTCACCGTGTACACATGGCAAGAATGGACATGCATTTCAGTAATTCTATCAATGGTGTAGCAGCACTTCATACAGAAATTCTAAAACACCAAGAATTGAAGCCATTCTATAACATTTACCACTCTAAGTTTAATAACAAGACAAACGGTATCACATTCCGTAGATGGATCATGCATTGCAACCCAGAACTTGCAAATTACATCGATACGTTAATCGGTGATGCATGGCGTAAAGATGCTAGTAAGTTAGAAGACTTATTGAAGTATATCAACGATACGGCAGTACTACAGAAGTTAGATGATATTAAGTACACAAACAAGGTTCGCCTTGCGGATATGATTAAGAAAGAAGAAGGAATTGAAATCAATCCAAGTTCTATCTTCGATATCCAAGTAAAACGTCTACATGAGTACAAGCGTCAACAGATGAACGCATTGTGGGTAATCTATAAGTACCTACAGA
This sequence comes from Solobacterium sp., assembly GCA_015256605.1. GTDB lineage: Bacteria > Bacillota_I > Bacilli_A > Erysipelotrichales > Erysipelotrichaceae > Bulleidia. The sequence continues at coordinate 1,551 of JABZLU010000155.1, read as the reverse complement.
TCAAGGCAGGTCAAAAGCCAGCGCGTCCTATTACCGTAATCTTTGGTGCAAAAGCAGCACCTGCATACATCATGGCAAAGAACATCATTCACTTGATTATTTGCTTACAAGACTTAATTAAGAACGACCCAGAAGTAAGTCCATACCTCAAGGTTGTTATGTTACAAAACTATAACGTAACAAAGGCAGAAACAGTTATTCCTGCATGTGATATCTCAGAACAGATTTCCCTAGCTTCTAAGGAAGCTTCCGGTACTGGTAACATGAAGTTTATGTTAAATGGTGCTATCACATTAGGTACAAATGACGGTGCTAACGTTGAAATCGGTGAACTCGTTGGCAAGGATAACATCTATACATTCGGACGTTCATCCGATGAAGTAATCAAGCTCTATGAAACAAGTGGTTACCACGCAGCAGATTTCTACAACAACAGCCAACTCATTCATGCATGTGTAGACTTCATCACAAGCCCAGAACTAGTTAAGTTAGGCGACAAGCAGATGTTATCTGACTTACGTGATAACTTAATTAACAAGGACTGGTTCATGACATTGCTTGACCTTGAAGAATACTGCAGAGTGAAGGATCACGTATTAGCTGACTACGAAGATCGTCTAGCATGGAAGAAGAAGTCATTAGTAAATATTGCTAAGAGTGGATTCTTCTCAAGTGATCGTACAATCTTAGACTACAACCGTGATATCTGGCATTTAAAATAGGAGGCCTACATGATCGTAATCGAAATGAATAACGGCAAAGTTATCAAGTTAGAACTTGATGAAACAGCTGCTCCAAAGACAGTTGCTAACTTCAACAAACTTGTTAGTGAAGGCTTCTACGATGGATTATCATTCCACCGTATCATCCCTGGATTTATGATCCAAGGTGGCGACCCAGTCGGAAATGGAACAGGTGGTTCCAAGGAAAACATTGTTGGTGAATTCGCTTCAAACGGATTTAACAATCCTATCAAGCATGTACGTGGTGTTATTTCCATGGCTCGTGCAATGGATCCTAACTCCGCAAGTTCACAGTTCTTCATCATGCATGCAGACGCTCCACATCTAGATGGAAACTACGCTGCATTTGGACATGTTGTAGAAGGTTTAGAAGTAGTTGATGAGATTGCAAATACACCAACAGACTTCCGTGATAAGCCAACAACCCCAGTAATTATCAAGCGTGTATACATTGCCTAATCATTAAAACCTGTGTCATAACAACACAGGTTTTTTTATACCTTCATGCATAAAAAAAGAGCGGATATACCGCTCATAAAATTACTTAACTAAGTCCTTTAAAGTCTTACTAGCCTTGAACTTTGGAGCCTTAGTAGCCTTGATCTTAATCTTTTCGCCTGTAGCTGGGTTTAAACCAGTACGAGCCTTCTTCTTAACTACTGTAAACTTACCAAAGCCATTTAATGAAACTTCGCCACCCTTTTTGATTGTTGTAGCGATTTCATCAAATACGTAATTAACTGCTTCTCCAGCAGCCTTCTTTGTTAAACCGTATTTTTCTGCTAAATCATCTGCTAATGTCTTCTTT
>JABZLU010000154.1:0-3149 GCA_015256605.1 Solobacterium sp. | reverse complement strand
CCGCAACAGCCTTCTTATAGTATTCTGCTGCGTTATCAGGATCATACTCCGTTAAAGTATCTGCAGAATCAACATAGTCTTTTCCATCTGGGCCTGTCGCAAACTCTGAAGGAACGAAACCTCTAGCAGCGATAGAACCATCTTTTAATACATCTTTTGCAATCGCTTCACGATCTACAGCATAACTGAGTGCTGTACGTAAGTTTGCATTTTGGAAGATTGGATTATTGAAGTTGATGGATAGGTACCATAGGTAACCTTGTAAACGATTTGTAAAGCCTTCTTGAGAACTATATTGATCTACTTGTTCACCCTGTAGTTTAACCGCATCAATATCACCATTCTGATATGACAACATTGCGGCCTGTGTATCCTGAATGAACTTGAATACAACTGTATCAGCCTTATCCTTCGCCTCATCTGCATTAACATACTTATCATTCTTTTCGAATGTATATTCATTACCCTGTTTCCAATCTGTCATGACATACTGTCCAGAGTAGATCATATTTTCTGGGGATAATGCATATTGATCACCTTGCGATGTTACATATTCCTCATTCAATGGGAACAGAGGTGGAAATGCCATCAGTGATGGCAAGAAACTACATGGTAGAGATAAACTCACCTTTACTGTATGATCATCTACCGCTTCAACACCTAACTCCTTAGCATCTTTTTTACCTGCGATAACATCAGCCGCATTTACAACATGCATCGTATCTAAGATGAAAGCATACTCACTTGCAAGTGTAGGGCTCGCTAAACGATGCCAACTATAAACAACATCATTTGCTGTGATTGGTGTTCCATTAGACCACTGTGCATCCTTCTTTAGATGGAAAGTGTAAGTAAGACCATCATCACTTACATCATAACTTTCCGCTAAGTCTGGAACAGGTGTTCCTGATTCATCCAACGCTAGAAGTCCAGATAAACCCATCATTTGCATCGAGAAGGAAGAACCATCTGTCGCAACCGAGTTATCCATTGAACTCATATCAGCATCGAATGCAATTGTTACTGTTGTGGTCGTGGCAGCTTCTGACTTTGGACCACAACCCGCTAGAACTGCCATACTCATCGCTGTAGCTAAACCAGTTGCCGCTATCTTCTTTGCTTTCATAACTATTTCCCTCCTAAAAGATATACTGAGTTTAAAATGTTTCGGAAAGTTTTTCAAGTACTTTTTTTCTTTTCTTTCATAATTTATGTAAATAATTATCATTCTTTTTATGTAAATTCTTACATTTATACTGTTTTATGTCTGAAAATATCCTCGCTTCCCGTTTACTACCTCAAACTAATCCTATCAATTCGTGCTATTGTATATGAGGATAACAAATTTCCCCCATTTCGAAGAAAGTGGGTTTTTTTATGGAAAATTTTACAGTTTTTGATTATGAAGACATTCAACTAATACCAAATAAATGTATTGTAAACAGCCGTTCTGAATGTGATACAACAATACAATTTGGCAAGCATCATTTTAAATTACCAGTTGTTCCAGCAAATATGCAGACGGTCATCGATGAATCTCTAGCAATGAAACTTGCAGAGAATGGATATTTCTATATCATGCATCGTTTCACTCCTGAAAGTCGTCTTCCTTTTGTACAGATGATGAACGAAAAAGGATTGATTTCTTCCATTAGCGTTGGTGTAAAAGAAAATGAATATCAATTCATTGTAGACCTTGCAAATCATCATTTGGTTCCAGATTACATTACCATTGATATTGCTCATGGCCACTCCAACGCTGTCATCAATATGATCAAACATATCAAAAAACACCTACCAGATACATTTGTCATTGCAGGCAATGTAGGAACCCCTGAAGGTGTTCGTGAACTTGAAAATGCAGGTGCAGACGCAACGAAAGTTGGTATCGGTCCTGGTAAAGTATGTATTACAAAACTTAAAACAGGCTTTGGCACAGGCGGTTGGCAGTTAGCTGCTTTACGTTGGTGTGCAAAAGCTGCACGTAAACCAATTATCGCTGATGGCGGTATCCGTTCAAACGGAGATATTGCAAAGTCGATTCGCTTTGGCGCAAGCATGGTTATGATTGGTTCCCTATTTGCCGGACATACTGAATCACCGGGTAATACTGTGATGAAAGATGGTATTGAAATGAAGGAATACTTCGGTAGTGCTTCCGAATATCAAAAAGGTATCCGAAAAAACGTGGAAGGTAAAAAACTACTTGTACCGTGTAAAGGTTCTATCATGGATACACTAACCGAAATGCAACAAGACCTTCAATCATCCATTTCCTATGCAGGTGGAAAGGATTTAAACGCAATTCGTTATGTTGATTATGTCATTGTAAAGAATTCTATTTTCAATGGTGATTCGCATTAGGCATTCTATTTGGTGAATTTGACGCAAAGGATATAATAATAGTGAAAGAAGGTAACGAAATGACAAAGATCGATATTATCTCCGGCTTTCTAGGAGCCGGAAAAACAACATTGATACAAAAGTTAATCAAAGAAGTATATGCAGGTAAAAAAGTAGTTCTTGTTGAAAACGAATTTGGCGAAATTGGAATTGACGGTGGTTTCTTAAAAGATTCCGGTATCGTTGTTAATGAAATCAACAGTGGATGTATCTGCTGTACATTACAAGGCGACTTCCGCAATGCTTTACACGAAGTAATCAAGAAGTATAGCCCTGACCACATCATCATTGAACCTTCCGGTGTTGGTAAATTATCCGATATCTTAGCAGTCGTAAAAGATGTAGAAGGTTTACAGCTAAATAGTTACAGTACTGTTGTAGACGCAAAACGTTGTGAAATCTACCATAAAAACTTCAAGGAATTCTTCGATGATCAGATTTCCACAGCTGCTTGTGTCATCTTATCCAGAACACAACTCGTTGATGAAGAAACATTACAAAAGGATATCGCAATCATCCGTGAGCTAAACCATGACGCAAGAATTATCACAACTCCATGGGATGACCTCTCTGGTCAAGCCATCATCGACGCAATGGAAGGCTCTACAGATGGCTTCCCAGAACTCGAAGAGGAAGAAGAATGCTGCTGTTGTGGATGTGGTTGTCATGATGACGATGACGATTGTTGTGGCGAACATGACCATCACGAACACGAACATCATCACCACCATGAGGAAGAAGAGTGC
>JABZLU010000153.1:0-3164 GCA_015256605.1 Solobacterium sp. | reverse complement strand
GATTAACTTATCAACAGCTGGCTTATTTGCTTTTTCAACCTGTTGAGCAGCCTCTAATTCTTTCTTAGCTTCAGCAATACGGTTTTCTTTTTCACCCTTTGATAAGCTCTTATCATTCTTTGTCATCTGAATTACATTCAATAGCTCAACAGTTTTATCTGTTCCATCTTTACGTAATTCATCAATTTGTGCTTGAATCTTACCTACGTGGTCCGTAATTGGTTTTAGTAGGCTTTCTTCTTGATCAACAGAGAGAACCTCTGCCCCTAATTTTTCGTTATTTTGATTCATGTCTAACCCCTCCGATTACAAATACATTGCGCTGAGTCTCAGGAGTTCTTCCTGATTTGTCTCTTTTGTATTAACGATTCCAGCAAGACGTCCATTGGACATAACACCGATTCGATTTGTGATACCGAGAATCTCTGGCATCTCAGATGAACATACAATAATTGTCTTACCCATCTTTGCCATCTTGATAATCAAATCATAGATTTCGTATTTCGCACCAACGTCGATACCACGTGTTGGCTCATCCATCATAAATACCTTTGGATTTCTTTCTAACCACTTACCGAAGATAATCTTCTGCTGGTTACCACCAGATAACGATGTAATCGCATCATCCGGTCCCATACATTTCGTATGCATCAAGGCAATCTCTTTTACCGTTGCCTTCTTCATCTTTTCATCAGACACAACGATACCATTCTTATAGTGATCCATATTTGCAATACATGTATTGAAAGTTAAATCACTCTTCAAAAATAATCCATTAGCCTTTCTTTCTTCGGTAATCATAGCAAATCCATTGTCCATGGCTTCTTTTGCACTATCGAAGTTCATGAGCTTACCTTTGTAATAAACACGACCTGCTGCTCTAGTACGAACACCAAAGATTGTTTCCATTAACTCTGTACGGCCAGCACCTACCAGACCATACAAGCCGAAGATTTCGCCTTCCTTAACATCGAAACTAACGTCATCAAGGTAAGGAGCAAACTTCGTAGAAAGATCTTTGACAGAAAGAATCGTTTCACCTGGTGTGTTATCAACCGGTGGGAAACGGTTATCAAGAGAACGTCCAACCATGGCCGCAATCAAGTCATTCATATTTGTGTCAGTAACATCTTTTGTCATGATCATCTTACCATCACGCAATACAGACACCTGATCACATATATCAAAAATTTCATCCATCTTATGAGAAATATAGATAATGGAAATACCCTGACTACGTAGCTTACGCATCATCTGGAATAACTTCTTAACTTCTGGTTCTGTTAATGATGATGTAGGCTCATCCAAAACAATAATCTTGGAATGATACGAAATAGCCTTTGCGATTTCACACATCTGACGAGCAGATACGGACATCGTACGCATTGGCTGTGTCAAATTGACTGTAATACCTAAGCTACGGAATAACTCAGAAGCTTCCTTCTTCATTCTTCCTTCATCAACAACCCCTAAAGAGTTTACTGGATAACGTCCTAGGAATAAGTTTTCAATAACCCTACGCTCTAAGCACTGGTTTAGTTCTTGGTGAACCATCGCAATACCATTTTCAAGCGCATCCTTTGGACCAGTAAAACTTACTTCTTTTCCATCTAGGAAGATACTTCCTTCATCTTTTTGATATGTACCGAACAAACACTTCATCATTGTAGATTTGCCAGCACCGTTTTCACCCATAAGCCCCATAATTGAGCCGGGTTTCACATCTAAATTGATGTGATCAAGTACTCTGTTTCTGCCGAATGATTTCGACATGCCCTTTATTGACAAGATTAAATTGTCATTTCTTTCTGACATAATTGATTTACCCCTGTTTAACTAAAAATCATAAGCAGTATGGTTAACTACAAACTACTTAGAAAGAGGCTATCAGGTTTTCAAAAGCCTACCTGCTAGCCTCTTAGAAAATCTTACTGAATTACTTTAAGAGTGAAGTATATGATGTAGCGTTGTCTGTCTTAACCATGTTAATAGCATACGCATCATATTGACTTGGGTTTCCTAAACGGTTTGTGATATTAGATTCTGTCTGACCATCACCACCGATATATTCAACATCCAAGTGTAGTAAGTCATCATACTTTTCAAGTAATGGCTGGTATGTTGAACTTAAGAAGTTATCGGAAGCATTATAAATGTTCAACCAAACCTTCTTAGTGTCGCTCTTAACTTCCTTAGATACTGGTTCGAATGTCTTAGTAGCATCCATGAAGTTCTTGTAGTTATCAGCTGTTACAGCAAGGTTCAATGCATAGAATGAACGATCTGCTTCGTTATATACGTAGTCAACGCCTTCTTCAAGAACGTTTCCAGCTTCGTCAGCTTTAGCAATACCTGTCTTGATATCAACACCATCTAAAGCGTTACGTAATACTCTTAATGTTAAGTAAGCCTGAACGTCAGCGTGCTGAGAAATTGTTCCGCCGTAACCTTCAGCGATAGCAGCTACTGCATCACTGTTAGCATCGTAACCGAATGTAGCAACCTTCTTATCCTTAGCCCATGCTGTGAACATTGACATACCCATACCATCGTTATTGGAGATAACTAAGTCAATTTCATCACCGAATGAAGCTGACCATGTACCGATAGCGTTACCTGCAGTAGCAGCATCCCATGTAGCACCTGCAGAGTTCTTCATTTCCTGAGAAGCAAGTTCGCGAACCTTGAAGTCGCCAACCTTACCATCCTTAACAACTGTAGCAGAACCATCTGTGTTTGTTCCTGCTGGTGTAGCGTCGATAGCGCCATCCTTTTCAACAGCTGTTCCTAAAGCCTTACGAACACCTCTTGTACGAGCGATAGAGTCGTTGTGACCAACGTCACCGATAGCTAATACATAACCGATAACACCATCACCGTTACGGTCGATGATATCCTTGTGAGCTGCGATATAATCAGCTACCATCTTACCCTGTAATTCTGCACCCTGGTTAGCATCGAATCCTACATAGTAAGTATCCTTGTTGAAGTTTAAAGCATCTTTATCTAACTCACCTGTTGTACTGTTAGATGGCTGACGGTTGTACCATACTAATGGCTTATCAGCGTTTGAAACTGATGATTCTGTGTTTGAGCTTCCGCCTTTGTCGCTTGTCTTAGAACCACAACCAACAAGTGATAGTGCTAAAACCGCAGAAGTCATA
>JABZLU010000152.1:0-3165 GCA_015256605.1 Solobacterium sp. | reverse complement strand
GTTTATTAAAAATGGTGATGAATGGAGTGAACCAATCATTGGATATGGTGGTGATTTCTTGATTGAAAAAGATAAGAACGGTATTCATGGTAATGATGAAGCATTCAAAATGGCGGTAACAGATGCACTAGGCACTGCAGCAAAAATGATTGGTGTAGGTGCTGATGTTTATCGAGGCTTGCAAGATACGAAAATCAATGCAACAGCAGAAAAAGAACGGAAAGAAAAAGAATTTGATCCACACAATGCATATGGAATTGTTTTGAAGACGGCAAGTGAACATGGGGTGAGTGCAGAACAAGTGGCGCAACAAGCAACTAAAATGTTTGGAATGTGTGTTGTTGACAACTTCACAAGAGACCAAATGTCTATGCTTTATGACTTGGTAAAAGGTTATGAAGTGGACAACAAATAACATCGAACTATTACGTTCGCCACTCGGTGTAATGGTAGTCATACCAGCACCACATGACAATGATTTGTAAAAGATTATTGCTGACAAAGAATACACAGTAGAAATTAAAAGAAAATCTAAAAGCCGTAGTCTAAACTCTAATAGTTATGCGTGGGTTTTGTGCCAACGCATAGCTGATGAGTTGAGTAAGAACGGATACACCTCAAAAGAGGATATATACCGAAAGGCGATTAAAGATTGTGGACATTTCTCATATGTGCCAGTAAGAGAAGATGCGGTCGAACGCTATATACAAATATGGCAAGGCCACGGATTGGGCTGGCTTGCGGAAGATATAGGTGAATGCCAAAACCTAAAGGGTTATCACAATATCATGTGCTATCACGGCTCATCGGTATACAACACAAAAGAAATGACTAGATTGATTGATTGCCTAGTGGATGAATGCCATCAACTAGGGATACAGCTTGAAGATAGCGATTACATACAGTCGTTAGTTAAGGAGTGGGGGAATGAACAAACGGAAAAGGAAAGATGACAAACTTTATAAAATCACAAGGCCAAAAGCTATCGAACGAGATAGTATAGATGGCTATCCATGTTGCGTAATATGTGGTGCACCTGCAACGGAAGTACATCATATATTGCCGAGAGGTAGGGGCGGTACAAGTGAGTTAAATAACCTAGCGTGTTTGTGTAGATATTGCCATGAAAATTTAGCACATGGAGTATTTGCAAAAGAAACACAACGTAAGTTAGAAGAGAGGAATAGAAATTTATGTTAGTTAAAGAGTTAATCAATAAATTAAAGCAAGTTGATAGGAATAATGAAGTTGTTATTGTTGATAATTACAACAATATGTTTTCACAAATTGAAGTTTTAATTGCTAGAAATAAACGAGATAAAACAAAAGAACTAATAGTTATTGACGTTGATTTTTAGGGAAGAGGTTATATTAGCATGAAAAGAATTGATGTAGTTGAATTATATGTGAAGAAACGCATTGAGAAATTAGAACAAACACAAAGCGAATACAAAGTAAATGAAAAAGAAATTACAGAATTGAAAGATGTGCTTGATGTGATTAAGCAAACGCAACCAAAAGCTAAGTGTGTAAATGCTGTTAAAATTACGGAAGTAAAACCACAGTATAAAGAATCCGCTTGTGATCACGTTTATGGTAGATAGTGCCTATGAGCGATAACAAAAAGTATTACTATCTACGGCTGAAAGATAATTTCTTTGATAGTGATGAGTTGAAGATATTAGAAAGCATGAAAGACGGCTACTTGTACAGTAATATTCTTTTAAAACTCTACCTACGAAGCCTAAAGAATGACGGAAAGTTAATTTTTAATGATCGCATTCCTTATAGTGCTGATATGCTATCAAGCATTACAGGACATCAAGTAGGTACTATCAAGCAAGCACTAACCATATTTAAAGATTTAGGCTTAATTGATGTACTGGATAATGGTGCAATTTACATGCTAGATATTCAAAATTTCATAGGCAAGGGTAGTAGTGAGGCTGACAGAAAGCGAGAATACAGACAACGTATCGAAGAAGAAAGGACAAATGTCCAGACAAATCTCCGACAAATCTCCACCAGAGATAGAGATAGAGATAGAGATAGAGATAGAGATAGAGATATATATGTTGTGGATAAACCACAACAAAAACGCACACACTTTACACCACCAACGCTTGAAGAGGTAGAGGAATATTGCAAAGAGCGTAATAACGGAATTGATGCACAATACTTTATTGACTATTACGAGGCAAGAGGTTGGGAGCTTTCAAAAGGGAGAAAGGTTAAAAGTTGGAAACATTGTATTAATACTTGGGAGAAAAACAACTTCAATAAACGCTCATCGAATAGAAATAGTAAAGAGGATGCAATAAACGTAGTAAAAGAGTTGATGAACGAATATGCAGATGAACAATCAACAACAGATAGTGAAAGCACTATCGATGTTACAGCTAGCGTACAGTACTGATATGTCAGTTGAACGTATGAAATTGTACGTAACGATGCTTGGCAATATTAATCCTGTAACGCTGGAACAAGCGGTAGCTAACTTGATTAATAAATGTAAGTTTTTGCCAACGATTGCAGAGATACGTGAAGAATGTACAGCGTTAAGTGCATATGTGAATATGCATGATGAAGTGGAAACTGCACAAACTGCATGGGAGAAAGTAATCAAAGTAGCATGCACTTATGGTTATGACAATGGAAAGGAGCATTTAGAGGGGATAACCTTACAAGCTGCAAAACCAATATGGTCATCATTCGACCCTAGAATGGGCCATGAGTATAACGAGGCAAGTTGCAGGGCACAGTTTATTAAATGTTACGAGCAATTAATAGATCGTGAGAAACACCGCCAAAGAATGGCAAATTCAATAAAGGATAATCACCTATTATTGAAAGCACGAGAAAAGGCACAACATGAGAAGGCTTTGATAAGTGCAGGGCAAAAGCAAATTGAAATGACACATACAGGAAACTTGGTAGAGGTGGCAAAAGAACCAGTAGATGTAACAGAAATAATCAACAAAAGCAAAATATCTGACAAAGGGAAAGCGTTGTTAAAACAGGCTATAGGGGGATAGATGAAAGAACGAATTAAACAGTTTGAAGCCAGCGTGAATGTATCATTTGATGTTAGTTTTACAGTACTAGCAACCAGCGAAGAACAGGCTAGAGTGAAAATTGATAACCTGCTTGAAATCATGCGTGATG
>JABZLU010000151.1:0-3194 GCA_015256605.1 Solobacterium sp. | reverse complement strand
GTAAATATAAGGATAAAATCGTAATTCCGGGGACAGAAGGACACCCTGATTATGAGTTCGGCAACTGGATGAAGCATTTAGCAATCATGGAACATTTTGTATTAACTCCGTTTCTGATCATACCGTTTGTAGCGGCGATTCAAGCTTTGATTGTTGGATTATTAGGAAGATAAATTTAGAGTTGCATAAACAATTTAATAATTTGATAAGAGATACCATAAGAACAGTAAATCAAATCGGTTTACTGTTTTTTCTTGGTGTGCCAGACATGGCATATATCTTGGAGGTTGAAAGGTACCTCTAACCAAGGGATGTAGTCCCTAAGGTTTAGCCGAATTCAAGGGTGTCCATCGTGAGGTGGAATCTGAAGGAAGAACTAGGCAAACTGCTGGCCCGAGGGTCACGAATCTCAATTGAGGCCGGTCATACGGATAAGCGTACTAAACAACGTAAAGTCCAAATAACTACAATAGTATGATTGGTAAATGAGGCGGGTAGATGGCAGGAAAGATGTATGTCTTACTCTGGGAGGTCTTATCAGTGTCAAAGATGAGGTAGAGAACGCTACGCAGTCGACAGACATAGTAACAACGAATGATAAGAAGTCAGCAGAGGCCATAGTAGTCCGAAAGGATGAAGGGCCGAACAGAACTTAAGTTTTACGAGTTTCAAAATTGTATGACCGATTCCTCGAAACAGTCTGTGCTGTCCCAAGAGTGGACTTAGGACTGGGAATGGTCAAGCGAAGGAAAGGAGAAAACAAACTATGACGACGAAACTATTGGAGGAAATCCTAAGTAAGGAGAATCTGGAAAAGGCATGTATTGCCGTAGTTAGAAACAAGGGCGCCAGTGGAATTGATGGAATGAAGGTGAATGAACTCAAAGGATACATATGCGAGCATGGCGAGAGTATCATACAAAAGATACAACAAAGGAAGTATAAGCCGCTAGCAGTCAGAAGAGTACAGATACCAAAACCAGACGGAACCAAAAGAGACCTTGGGATACCTGCGGTAAAAGACAGATGGATACAACAAGCAATCTATCAGGTGCTGAATCCGAAGTTTGAAGAAGTGTTCTCAGAACACAGTTACGGATTCAGTCCAAAAAGAAGTTGCGAGAGTGCGGTCATCAAAGCACTAGAGTATATGAACGATGGATATGAGTGGATAGTTGACATGGACCTATCGAAGTTCTTTGACAACGTCAATCAAGACATCCTCATGATATTGGTGCATAAGGTCATCAAAGACCCAGATACAGAATCCCTTATACGGAGAGTACTGCAAAGTGGAGTAATGGTAGAAGGTGTATTCCAAGAAACCAAGATTGGAACACCACAAGGTGGTAACCTCAGTCCTCTACTAGCGAACATCTATTTAAATGAATTGGATGTGGAACTAACGAAACGAGGACTAAGATTTACAAGATACGCAGATGACGTCATCATATGCGTAAGAAGTGAAGTGGCCGCCAACAGAGTCATGCGTACCGTAACAGAATGGCTTGAGAAACATTTGAGAGTCAAGGTAAATATGACGAAGACAAAGGTGTGCAGACCAAATGGTCTAAAATATCTAGGGTACGCATTCTTTCAAAGAAATGGGTGGAAACCAAAGCCGCATATCAAATCAGTGGAGAAGTTAAAAGCAAAACTGCATGAGCTAACGATACGTAGCAAGTCTATCTCGATGGAAAGCAGAATAGCGAAAATCAATCCAGTGATAAGAGGATGGGTAAACTACTTTCGGATATGTGAAATGAAAACAGTATTAAAAGCAATCGACAAGTGGTTGAGAGTGCGTATCCGGATGTGCATATGGAAACAGTGGAAGACCATACAGAAAAGAAGAAGAGCACTCATGATACTAGGAGCACCAAGATGGCTGGCGGAGGGACTTTCGAACTCACGCAAAGGCTGTATGGCAATCGCCAAAGGTGGACTAGGGTCATTAATCAGTGCGAAGATTCTAAAATTAAAAGGTCTGTTATCACTAACAGACCACTACCAAGAAGTGCATAGTTATTAAGTTGTGAACCGCCGTATACCGAACGGTACGTACGGTGGTGTGAGAGGTCGGAAGTTTTAAAACTTCCTCCTACTCGATAAAGAAAAGAAGGCCATTTTCTGACCTTCGATTAAGTTTATTGAATTGTTACGGAACCAGAAGCGATGAGTTTTCCTGATTTTCTATCATATAGAAGAATGTCATATGGTAGAACTGTGATATGAACCTGGTCACCAATGACGAATGATTGATTACCAAAGATGACAGATGTAAGAAGATAGTTATTGATGTTAAGTTTTAATGTTGACTCCATACCAGTAGGCATAGAGCCATCAACTGCTGCATCTAACTTACCATTTACATCGACTGTAATCTTTTCAGGACGGATACCTAAGATGAAGTCCTCATTTGTAATGATTACATCATCATCGCTGATATAGTCCTCATTAACTTTTTGGATGTGATATTTGAATACTTCATCTTTATTTTCTTTTTCAACCTTATTACTAGATTTTTCATCAAGATCATTAGAATGTTTTTCTGCATCACGGTGTTCAAACCATTCCTGCATGTTGAAATTGTGTTCTGGTGTAAAGACAGCTGTCTTATTGTCTAATACTGTGAATGAAAATGTTCCATCTTGGTTCTGTTTTCCTTTGGCTTCTAAGAAGTTGATAGATGGATTACCAACGAAGTCAGCACAGAATAGGTTGTTTGGCTTGTTGTAGAGTGATAATGGATAATCATACTGTTGTAGTAAACCATTATTCATTAAGCAAATCTTTGTTGAAAGTGTCATTGCTTCCATTTGGTCGTGTGTAACGTATACAAATGTTGAACCTGTTTCTACATGTAATCTTTGTAGTTCATAACGCATTTCTAAACGTAACTTTGCATCAAGGTTCGATAATGGTTCATCCATAAATAGAACTTGTGGTTCAGGTGCAAGAGTACGAGCAATCGCAACACGCTGTTGTTGTCCACCAGAAAGTTCAGCAGGATAACGATCCATAAACATACCAATCTTTACGATTCGTGCAACACGATTTACTGATAAATCGATTTCCTCATTGCTTAATCGACGAATAGTTGTTTTCACTTTACCATTTTCTAGAACTTCAAATTTCTCATTTATAGTTTCATTCTTAGCTTGATGTGTTGCAATTAGTTTATTCTTCTTCTC
>JABZLU010000150.1:0-3216 GCA_015256605.1 Solobacterium sp. | reverse complement strand
ATACTGAAGCTTCTAAGTCAGTTGCGGAAAATCTACAAGCGCAGCTACAAAAGAATTGTCCGGGCTTAATTGTTACCTTGGATCAGAAGCCTAAGAAGACAAGATTACAGCTAATGATTTCACATGACTATGATATTGGTCTAACACGTTGGGGACCAGACTATGCAGATCCACAATCATTCATGGATTTGGTAACAACTACAAGTACTTACAACCAAGGTTCTTACAGCAACCCTACATATGATGCACTCATCGCAAAAGCTGAAACAGGTGAAGATGCCGCAAATGCGGAAGCTCGTTGGAAGGATTTCCAAGAAGCTGAAAAGATTTTAGTACAACAAGACCATGGTGTTATCCCAATCTATCAGAATGGTGGTGCGATGATGATTAATCCTAAGGTATCTGGTATTCGTTTCCACAGTGGTGGTGTTGACGATTACAGATGGATGGTCGTTTCACAGTAACATTGTATAAAACAACATTATAGAGCGGTATAAACGCCGCTCTATTCTGTTATCAAACAGAAAGGAGTCTTCATGTTTAAATATATTACCAAACGTGTCGTGATTAGCTTTCTAACATTATTAGCAATCTTGCTTGTATTGTTTCTGATGTTGGAATTAATGCCTGGTTCTCCATTTAATGATGAAAAGTTAACATCCTCACAGTTAGCTTTGTTAAATGCGAAATATGGTTTAAGTGATCCAGTTTTGATTCGCTTCTTCCGCTATGTCGCAAATATGTTTCAAGGTGACTTTGGTGTATCTTATGTTATCAATAAGAATAAAGCTGTATCTGCTTTGATTAGTGGACCACTTTCCTTATCGATTCGCATCGGTGCTATGGCGATGGTTGTTGGTTCGATTCTAGGACTTATTTTAGGAGTTGCGGCTGCACTTAATCATAATACTTGGGTTGATACACTCTGTTCCTTTATTTCTATTATTGGTGTCTCCGTCCCATCGTATGTGTTTGCGTTAGTGTTAATGTATTACGTCGGCTTTAAACTCAGCTGGACGCCAATTCTATTCTCCGCAAAGAATGCTGGGTCATCCATGATACTACCTGTACTTGCATTGTCGATGTTTCCGCTTGCGAATGTTTCTCGTTTTACACGTTCGGAATTAATCGATGTATTAGGCTCTGATTATATTCAATTGGTCAAGGCAAAAGGTGTGAAACAAACTGGTTTGATTCTAAACCATGCATTACGGAATGCATTAATTCCTATCGTTACGATTATGGGCCCATTGTTAGTAAATCTTTTGACAGGATCAATGGTTGTGGAAAAGGTATTTGGTATTCCCGGTATCGGTATGTTGATGGTACAAGCAATTCAGAATAACGATTATAACGTTGTGATTGCATGTGCATTTATCTATTCAGCATTGTATATTTTTGTGATGTTAATTATTGATATTCTCTATGGTTTCATTGATCCACGTATTCGTGTGGCAAAGGAGGGTAATTAAATGGATATGATTAAAAATAAACCTTTTTTGACAGATGAAAAAGTTGATGATTTTACAGCGGAAGATTTTGTCTTTGTACATCGTAATGAAGAATTATTAGATGAAGCGTATACTGCAACTTCTTATGCAAAAGATGTTTGGATGCATTTTAAAAAGAATAAGGGTGCGGTTCTTGGAGCTGTCATTATCATTGTAATCATTCTACTTGCTATCATTGGGCCAATGATTTCTGGGTATAAGGCTGATGCGATTAATCTTGATGTACAAAGTTTACCACCACGTATTCAAGGGATTTATAAACTAGGAATCTTTAGTGGTTATGAAAAGGGCGTTGATCAATACGCAGCCCATGGTGTATCACAAGCATTCTATTGGTTTGGTACAGACACCAATGGAAGAGACTTATTTACGCGTGTATGGGAAGGTACAAGAGTATCATTGATTATCGCATTAAGTGCAGTTGTAATCGATATTGTGATTGGTATGTCCTATGGATTAATCTCTGGTTACTTTGGTGGTAAGGTCGATATGGTCATGCAACGATTCATGGAAATCTTAAATGGTATTCCAACTCTTGTAGTTGTAACACTATTAGGACTTGTTCTTCCTCCGGGTATTACTTCCATTGTCTTTGCGTTAATGATTACGGGATGGATTGGTATGGCACGTATTTCAAGAGCGGAAGTATTAAAGTTGAAAGAATCCGAATTCATTCTTGCAAGTAGAACGCTTGGTGCAAAAAACTTCTCTATCATCTTTAAAGAAGTTATGCCAAATATTTTTGGACAATTGATTGTAATGTCAATGTTCTCAATTCCAAATGCAATCTTTACAGAAGCATTTCTATCCTTCGTTGGTTTAGGGATTCAAGCTCCTGATGCCTCCCTGGGATCACTTATTTCCGATGGATATAAATCACTTACAGGTCATCCACATATCATCATGTCTGCGATTATCGTACTTGCATTACTGATGTTAAGTTTCAATTTATTCGCAGATGGTATTCGTGATGCATTTGATCCAAATCAAAAACAACGCTAGAAAGGAGTTTCCATGTCAGCAAACAAAGATAAAGTACTATCAATACGTGATCTGAATATTTCTTTTGAAACAGCTTCAGGTAGAGTGAAGGCTATTCGTGGTGTACGTATGGATTTGTTCAAAGGTGAAACAATCGCTATCGTAGGTGAATCTGGTTCGGGTAAGTCGGTTACAGTGCGTGCCATCATGGGAATTCTAGCAGGGAATGGTAGGATTGATAGTGGACGTATTGAATATAGTTTTACAAATGAAAAGGGTGAACGTGAAACTGTGGATATGACAACACTATCGCAGAAAGAAATTCGTTACCGCTTTAGCGGAAAACATATTGCGATGATTTTCCAAGATCCGATGACATCACTTGATCCACCCATGCAGATAGGTAAGCAAATCATGGAGGGCATGATTATTCATGAAGGTATTTCCAAAGAAGAAGCGAAGAAGCGTGCAATCGACCTTTTAGCAGAAGTTGGAATTGAAAACCCTGAGAAGAGATTTAAAGAATATCCACACCAGTTATCTGGTGGTATGCGTCAACGTGTTGTGATTGCGATTGCACTTGCATGTAATCCAGATATTCTGATTTGTGATGAGCCTACTACAGCACTTGATGTAACGATTCAGGCTAAAATCCTAGAAGTAATAAAAAAACTTCAGGTAGAAAGAAATATCTCAGTTATCTTTATCACGCATGACTTAGGAG
>JABZLU010000014.1:0-11354 GCA_015256605.1 Solobacterium sp. | reverse complement strand
ACATCTGTGTTGTTTGGAACACTACCTGTATTACCGTTGCGTCCACGATGATATGTCGCTTCCTCCTCTTCGGTAAAGAAGTTTTTTTCATGAAGAAGAGAATAAAATCTTGCTTGTGATTTTGCAGAGACATAGGAAATACTGAGTTTTTGTAACATCTTTCCTTTTCCCTGACCTTCTTGAACCAAGAAGTCACGTACCGCAAGAGACCAAACCGCATCCCCAAGAAACGCTAGCGTTCTACCATTACATTCTAATGGATTCATTACAACAAGCCCTTTTCTGCTAATTCATTACGATATTTATCTGCACTGTCAAAGTCTTTATCTGCCTTAGCTTGGTTCCACTTCGCAAATAATTCTTTCTCAATTTCCCCAATCACCGGTTTATCCACAACAATACCCAATACATTCAACATCTTTTCCACAGCGTTGCGGTAAAGAGTTACTTGTGCAAAGTCAATCTCTCTTTGACGTAGTGTCTGATTTAATTTCTTAACTGTCTCAAAGATAACTGCGTACGCATTTGGTGTATTCATATCATCATCTAGGCAATCCAAGAATGCACGATAAGATTCCTTGTCATAATCATCACCCATGACATAATTTGCGAGTGCAGCTTTGATATATGCCTGCTTGAGTGGAGTTAACACCTTATCCAATTCCTTGCGTGCCGTTTCGATTGTCTCATCTGAGAAGTTTAATTCCTTACGATAATGTACAGAGGATACTAACCATCTTGTTAGATTTGTGCCTAAAGATAACACAACATCCTTTGCCCACATTGTATTACCTAATGACTTAGACATCTTTTGTCCATCGATATTGACCATCGCATTATGTACCCAATAATTCGCAAGTGTATTGCCATGCATCGCTTCCTGTTGAGCTGCTTCATTTTCATGGTGAGGGAACTTCAAGTCCATACCACCACCGTGAATATCGATGCAATCACCAATATTATCATTGATCATGACAACACATTCCGTATGCCAACCTGGGCGGCCTTCTCCCCATGGGGAATTCCACTTGATACCCATATCTGTCTTCTTCCATAGCGCAAAGTCATATGGATTTTTCTTTTGGTCATTTGTTTCAATACGTGCACCAGCCTCTAGTTGGTCCAAGTGCTGATGAGAAATCTCACCATACGTTGGTACAGATTCAACTGAGAAATATACGTCACCATTTGCTTCATAGGCATGACCAGTCTTAACAAGTTTATCGATAAAGGCAATAATCTTATCCATTGTTTCTGTAACACGTGGTGTAATATCAGGAAGTTCTGTATTCAGTAATGTACGTACTTCCTGATACGCATCGATATAACGCTGTGCAATCACTGCTTCTGTTGTATTTTCTTCAGCAGCCTTCTTAATAATCTTGTCATCCACATCCGTGAAGTTAGATACATACGTAACGCTATATCCTTCTGCTTCAAATAAACGCTTCAACACATCAAACACAATCATTGGTCGTGCATTACCGATATGTGCATAGTTATACACAGTTGGTCCACATACATACATGTCCACATGTCCTTCGTGAATTGGTTTAAATTCTTCGATTTGTAAAGTCTTTGTATTATACAGTCTGATCATTTTCTTCCTCCTGTTAAAAAAGCGTCTTTCTTAAAAAGACGCTATGCGTATCCACTCTTTAGAATTTCACTGATAACATTAGTGCAACGTTCTTCTCTACATATCAAGAAGACCCTCTCGGAGGCATTCCCATCAACACCATCTGCCAAAGCACTCTCACCAAATGTGCCTCTCTCTTAAGCCGGTATATTGTAGTACTATTTCCGATCAACGGTTTATTTGATTATATCGTAATTCTAATAACCTTAAAAGTATAATACAAATTTGATACAGATATTTTACACATCATAGGTGATTCATGTTACTATTTTTCCATGTTTACATTCATGAATTATATTCTTACACCAGAATTTATGGTGATTGTATCACTTGCAATATTCTTATACTCCTTCTTTAAGGATTCTAGACGCTTTCGTAATGCAGTATTTTTATTAATCCTACTGTTTGCACTCTTTGTTTTCTCTGTGCAGTATTCTGGTATATCCAGGATTGCGACGATATATTCAAGTATATTTGTCACCACCTTTATGTTCTTGATATTTATCATTCCATTCTTATTGATGGTGAATAGTGTACAGATGCTTCTTAAGGAAGGGTTTCATATTACAAGTTTCCTATCCATAGCGTTTGGAATCTTTATCTTAGTTGGTGAATTTTATTTCATAACTTCAATGATAGTGGCTGTTAACAACTATATAGATCATTCGATTCATCTAATACAAGATTTTCCAACTCTGCTTAAAATGGGATTTGGATTTAGTGTCTTATATATCTCACTTGTATTCGTCGCATTTATGTTCTATTCCATATTCATCCAAGTACTCCCAAGACATGTTGATTTTGACTACATTGTTGTATTAGGTGCTGGATTAATTGATGGTTTAACACCAACAAAACTGCTTGCCAATCGTCTTGATAAAGCAATTCGTGTATTTAACAAATCAGTATCATCTTGTTATATTGTTGTCTCTGGTGGTCAAGGTGCTGATGAAGAAGTATCTGAAGCGGAAGCCATGCGTACATACCTAATTGATAAAGGAGTTAAGAATCACCAAATTATCATGGAAGATAAGAGTGTTAACACATTTGAAAACATGCGTAATTCCTATGAAATCATCAAGCGTAGAGGTGGCCGCATGCAGATTGCAGTCGTCACTTCCAACTTCCATGTCTATCGTGCATTACTCCTTTGTCGCTCATTAGATATTCCTGCAATCGTCGGTATCGGTGCTCCTATTGCACTCTACTTCTGGCCTAGCGCAATGATTCGTGAATATGTTGCGTTATGCAAGCATTATCTAAAGGGTTATCTATTAGGTTGGTTTATATTTGTAGGTTTCTTTCTCACGGTACTTTCTGTATTTCTATAACAGAAAGTACCGTTTTATTTTTGTCAAAAAGAAAATGCCTCAATCTGAGACATTTTTGAGTTCTTATAAAGTTAATAATAAAGCCATCTTGAACTTTTCTGTTGCGGTTACTGCGTGTAATCCACCCTTTGCAAAACAGAACTGTTCTCCAACATGGATTTCATGTGCTACACCCTCATAGATAATTGTAGCACTACCATCTAACGCAAATACTATTGCTTCTCCTGGTGCTGCGTGTTCAGACAAGCCTGTTCCTGCATCGAATGCCATCACAACAAACTTCATCTTTTCGTTGTGTGCAACATCCATGTTTACAATCTTGCCATCTTGGTATGGCACTAAATCCTTTAAACCAAATACTTCACCTGGTTTTACTGCACTGTTCATCATACTGTTTTCTCCTATCATGACTTCTGTATAAATGGTTCCTTGATCCGTCTTGATTCCTACTGGGATATTGGTTTTCGCAATAATTGCTTCACCGACATTAACAACTTTCTCATCGTCATTTGTATAGATAATTGCTTGTCCCGTATGAACATAGATCAATTTGTAATATGGGTAGATTTCTGCACTGATATCTGTATTCTCTGCCAAGGAATAATAACTGACATTCTTCATCACTTCTTTTGAAACTGTACAGCTTGTTACCCATGGGTTATCCTGTGCAATTGAATAAACTGAACCTATTTTTTCTTTCATTTCATCACCCTGTTTTACTATAACATCGTTCCTACATTAACCATGAAATTACTATCTCAAAACTTTCACTTGTCACCTTTCAAAACATAAAGATATACTAGTATCCATGCAGGGAGAAAATGATGAACACACATTTAGAAATGGAACAGGTATTAAATTATCTGACAAAGCTAGCCCAAGCATTACTTGCCAATGGTTCAACTCTTGAACATGTTGAGTATGCCATTGAAAAGAATGCAGAAGCGTATCAGTTAACATAACTCAGTGCCGTTATGACGCATCAATACGTTAGTATATGTTTCCGCGGTACGGATGGAAATACATACACAAAACAATTAGGTATTTTTGGAATCACAATCAACCTAGAAAACTTACGTGTTTTAAATAATATTATGCACCAGGTAGCCAATCACCCAATTCCTACTGAACAGTTACAGAATGTATTAGACCAAGTTGAAAACACAAGGAAGTATAACCTCATTACAACTGTATTATGTCAGGTATTAGCAATCACCAGCGTATGCTTTATCCTTGGTGGTAAACCTCGTGATATGATTGCGACTGCACTTGTATCATTTTGTTTATTCTGGATTAATCGTGCACTTTCAAGACTTCGTACAGATAAGATTATCAACAATATTGTGAGTATGTTCTTAGGTACAATTCTATCTTTCTTACTCGTTAAAGTAGGATTGATTGTAGATACACAGTGGACTTTGATTTCTATCAGTTTACTCATGATTCCAGGTATTCCTCTTGTCAATGCATTCCGTAACTTAATCTGTGGACATGAGTTTAACGGTATCTTACAACTATTAAATGTATTCTTAGAGAGTGCATCTCTAGCAGCTGGCATGTACTTTGCGGTTATTCTGATGGGAGGTGCAGGCGCATGGTAAACAATATCTTGATTTTACTATTATCCTTCACTGCTTCATTGGCTTTTAGCGTCACATTCGGTATCCGTGGAAAAGATAAGTTATTGTATGCAGGTCTTGGTGGATTCCTAGTACGTCTTGTAAATATTACACTCTCCAGTTTTACTCAGAATCATTTTGTTATTACATTGATTTCTGCACTTGCGGCTTCACTCTATGGAGAGCTTATGTCACGTAAGCTTCAAGTTCCTTCCGCTTACTTTATCTACCCATCCATTATTCCATTAATTCCCGGAGACATGTTCCACTACATGATTGCCTCTATCGTTACAGGTAACATCCGCCTAGCGGAAATTCAAGCATTTGATTGTGGACTATCTCTTGTAGCACTTAGTCTTGGTACAATCATTGGCACAACAACACTTCAAAGCATTCGCAGAAAATAATGCATGTATACAAAAAGAATGTATTTATAGGGCTTTCCTACAAATACATTCTTTTCTTTATATTTCTACTGTTGTATCTGAAGCTGGTAAATAGATTGCATAGATTGAATTTGATATTTCCAACCAATTCTTCAAATCAGGCATCCAGATATAATCATCCTTGCAAAGAATTTCTTGTTTGATGAACTGCACTAATTCAGCGTCTGTAAATGGGCCAAATTTTTCTGTGCTACCTCGTTTTGTATAATACCAAAGTCTGTCCATGTGTTTCTCCTTGCCTTAGTTTGCTTCTAATTTAATCGTTACTTCTGTTGTCTGACCATTCATAACTTCCGCAGAAACTGGTTCTTGCGGTAGTTTATATCCATTTGGAATATCACTAGGTTTAATAATATTTTGAACATAGTATGAACCTACATTGAGTTCATATGTCTTAGAACCAGCGCTACTACCATCTGGCTTTTCAAGATTAACCTTAATCTTACCTTTGCTGATAGTATACTTCATCTTAGCCTTCGTTGGTACACTTTCAGTGTATGCAGGGTTAGATGAGAGTGCTGTAATACTAATCTCATGCTCGGAACCTTCCGCAAATGAGATACCATCAATTGTAACGGATGTGCCATCAACATTTGATGCCGCTACCGTTCCATCGATTGAAATGTTATATTTATCTGCATTCTCTACTGGCGACCATGCAAAGTGCCATGCATTCTGCAATCCTGTCGCAGTAATATCTGTTGGTGAGTTGAGCTGTACTGTCTTTGCATTATAGGCAAAGTTGATAGATGTCTTCTCACTTGTCTTATACTTATCTTCCTTCTTGGAATGTGCCGTGATTGTTACAACGTATGTCTCTCCATCCTTTAAAGATGAGGATGCGATACTATCACTATTAGAAATAATATTCTTATGTTCCGTGATTGGATTTGTATTAACTGTTAATTCATAGTAATCCGCATTTTCAACTGGATCCCAAGCGATATTTACATTCGCTGTTGTAACTGTGAATGTAATGTTCTTCACTTGTGATAGTTTCTTAGCATCTGACTTGAACGAATTATCATACTGGTTACTAGAGTTATCACCATAACCATACATCTTGCCAGAACGATTGAACGCAACGAGTGTATCGTCGTAGGCTGCGATATATTTCACATCTGTCCAAGCTTCAACAGCTTCCTTTAAATCTTTATCATCTGAAGCAACACTCACCGTACCATCTTCATGTACACCAACTACATAGTTTTTACCAACTGCAATTGATGAAACCTTAGTCCAACTAGACACATCACTTGTACTATTTCCCTTTAGGGATACAGCAGATACACTGCCATCTTTCTTTAATACAAGTACTTGTGATTCTCCAACTGCCAACTTCTTCGCATCACTAACTGCACTGAAGTTTGCAGAATTACCGGATACTTTTACCTGTCCATTTACAATCGCAAACGTCACATCATCGCCAGCGTAAATACTATCTACATCTGACCAATCACTGACCTGACATGCAAGATCACTACCTGCACAAACAACCTTACCATCATTTGTTAGACCAACCGTATGGTCTTTGCCAGCAGCGATAACCTTGATATTCTTCCACTTCGCAACTTCCTCATTCTTATCGGTTGTTACGACTGTACCGTCTTTCTTAAGGCCAACCGCATGACTTCCATAAGCACTGACCTGTACAACATCCTGGAATTCATTCTTATATTGGAAATCACCATAGACTTCTAAAGAATTATTCTTGTTGATGAACAATGTAAAGGTGTCACCTTCCGCAATGCGGTTTAAATCTGATGTTTCTACTGTAAAGCCCGACTTACCACCTGTCGTAAAATGAAGGATAATTGCGATAACCACCACTACCGCAACCAGGCACCCCGCTATAATGGCATAAGAAATCTTCTTACGATTCTTTTGGTTATCTTCTTTCTTAGTTTCCTTTGGTTCTGTTACCTTGGCGGCCGCCTTAATTTTACCTGCATCCATTACACGTGTACTGCCTAGATCATTTTTAACAGAATTCACTCTCTGTGTGTGGATTGCATCAGCTTTGACTGTTTCATCTGGCTTTTGTTCGGTTGTTGATTGTTGCGGTTGTACTTGTGGCACCACCTTTACCTCAGGCAATTCAATGACCTTTCGATTATCGATAAATGTTTCAACCGGAACACCAAACAATACTGATAACTTACGAATATTTGATATTGATGGGATACTGTTGCCATTTTCCCAGTTCATATAATCGGTAAATTTCACATTGATTTTTGTTGCGACATCACCCTGTGAAAGACCGTAATGCTTTCGAAGAAGTGTTAATTTTTCTGGAAATTTATTTAGCATTCGTCTTTACCTCCTGCCTTTCTATTTTAATGGTTACAGGTATAGTTTTCAATATACCTCACCCAAAGGGTTAGTGAATGCTAAGCCATGCGCAAGTAAAAAGTTAAATTCTTAATTACTACTTATCAAAAAATTTAAAACTGTTCTATTAAAATCAGAAACTTCTTGATTTACTGCATGACCAGAGTTTTCAAAAATAATTTTCTGACAATTAATTTTTTCGGCAAGTTCATTAGAAAATTCTACTGGTATAACTTGATCTAATGCAGCACCTATAACCAGAGTTTTAGTTTGAATTTTATCTAATTTATCAAAAACATTAAATTTTAAGCATGATCTAGCTAAAATAATAAATCTATTAAGCTGATCTAATCTTGGCTTAAATAGAAATTGTACTAAAATAGATAACCACTTATTTTTTGCTATATATCTTTTTGAATAAACAGTTTCAAGCATATTTTTTTGTAGCTCTTGTACCTCACCATTTTCAGCTAAAACAATCCATTTATCTACGACCTTGTTTGTTGTAGGATTATTTCTTGATGTAGTTGCCACTAAAACTAGTTTTTTAACAATGTCAGGGTAATTTATAGCTAATAGTTGAGCAATCATTCCCCCTTGAGATACCCCTACAACATCTACTTTATATAAATTCAACTTTTTGATACAATAAGCAATCTCTTCCACCATATCGCTAATCTCATAATTCTCATTGAGATGTTCTTTATGATCAAATATAAAAACTTTATAATCTCTCAAAAAATTTCTATAGTAAAAAGCAAGTTGTAAAGCTTTTCCTTTTATTCGCTCGGTATTCAAACCTGGTATCAATAACAAATTCTTGTTTCCATAACCAAATGAAACATAATTGATTGTGTCATCGTAGAATTTAATTTGACTATTTTTTGCATTATACATAATGTATCTCTCAATAATTTATTTATACGACAAATTGTATCATATTGATAAACCCTAAAATAGTAACTGTATCCTAAGCTGTACGCTTAGCCATGATTAAGATTATCACTCATTTTGATTTGCGATTGTGATGATATAGTCACGATTACTAAAGGTTACTTCAGCTGCAGTACCATCTTGATTCCATTTTGGAGGATTTAGTTTTGGTTTTAGATATTTACCGTTTTGCCCATATTTACAATACCCAATAAATACTGCATTCTGTTGCGCTAATTTCGCAGCTAGTGTTGGAAGGTCAATCTTCTCTTTTCTGTCCTTCTGATTTTCAAAGCCAAGATATTTAAATGCTTTGTGTAAATAGATTTCTGATCCACTCCAATCCAAAATCTCATAGAAGATACGATGCAATTCTCTTGCCTGAGAAATTTGTGTCATGACAGACGCAGCCACATTACTACCCACAATGTAATCCTCTGAACCTGTACGTTCCGCAAGATTCTTATTTTCGTCATAATTCATTTCGCAAGTAATAAATAGCTCTGGCAATACATCTGCTCGTATCTTTCGTAAGGATAACAGACGAGAGATTGTAAGGTTATCTGCGTATTCTTTCTGCTGTTGTCTAGATAAATTCTCATCCAAAAAAATATTATCCGAAAGAATCATTGCACTACGAATTTCTCTATGTTCTGGTGCACTCATAAATTCATATAGACTATTATAATGGTCAATATCCAAAGGAACCCACTCTAGACGGACATTTGTAATCTTTTGAATTTCCTCTTGTATCTCTTCATCTGCTAGATACGTATCTAATTTCTCTTGCGTTTCAAGAATATATACCGGCGTATCTTCATGCAAGAATGTTTCGAGTTCCTTTAATACTTGTATTAATAAGGTACTCACTCCGATAATCGCATCAGGTCTGGTATGTGGACTAAAGCTTCTCTCTTTAACCTCTTTACAAGACACAGTACATGTATTCTTTATGACTTCAATCGGATTATCGTCCATCTGCAATACATAGAAGTGATCGACATCTTTAACTAGCTTACTCTTCATCGTTGGTAATAGACACGATTCCATCCCCTCCCAACGATTGTCATTGAGTCTTCCCAGTTCAACTTTATTATTGATCTTACCATGCGAACCTCCAATAATGGTCGCATTGGTTAAATACTGATTTAACTCATAAAGTGTCAAATCATTTATATGTTTCTTACTTCCATCTGAGGCAATCACTCTTTTACCAGATAGTTTTATTGAATTCTTATCTACATAGTAGATATCACTTCCTTCATAGTT
The DNA here is from genome assembly GCA_015256605.1 of Solobacterium sp. Taxonomy (GTDB): domain Bacteria; phylum Bacillota_I; class Bacilli_A; order Erysipelotrichales; family Erysipelotrichaceae; genus Bulleidia. The sequence goes on along the minus strand of JABZLU010000014.1, from coordinate 1,786 downwards.
AAATAAGGTAGTGAATACATGTGATAATCCTGCAGCTCTACTAGAGTTTGCCATAATACGTGACATTAACTCCGGATAACAGATTACTTCCAAATCTTTTCCACCCGCAAGTCTTGCAGTATTCATATTTTTCTTATCATGAATGACAGCAGTAATATAAGGAAGTTTCTTTCCCTTTATACCACTCATACGTAGCTCATGAATGATTCCACTACATGCAAGAATAACTTTGATTGTTTCGTCGTCATCATCTTCATTTACAATAATTGACTTACAGTTTTGAATATTACAGTTTTCTAAATTACTAGAATGTACTGTCGTTCCATAACGGCATAATACTTGTGTATGCTTTGCATAAGGGATAAATACTTCATGATTCTTCTTTGCGATTCTTTCACGCTCTTTATCTTTTTCAGTGATAAAAGCATGTACTTGATCATTCATCTCAGCCTTTTCACACGCGTCGTCAAGTACCACAACTGTCTGTATCTCTCGATTTAGATTAGACTCCATAATCTCCGCAAGTATCGCAAATGTTGTATCATTCCACCCAAGTATCACAGTATGATTATTTTCCAAAACGTCCGCATTGCCATTTCTAAGCCGCTGTAGTTTTGTCTCTATACCGGTTGTAATAATACCAATCAAGATACTTGTAAAGAAAAGACCTATGATTGCCGCAATTCCATTAATGATGATAAATAGTAGCGAACCATCACCAGAAGACGGAATCTCCGCATTGATAGCGGTCGCGAAACTATCCCATATCGCATGTAATGGTGAGCATTCATCACTTGCCCCAAATAAGATCAAAATACTCGCCAAAAACAAAATCATAAAAATAGTCACAAATAATAGAGCACGAATCATACTACCCGTACCCTTTGCCATTCGCTTATCTAGCCAATAGCGAAAACGTTGAAATAAATTATTCTTTTTCATGTCCCCTTACCCAATCTAAAAATAATTTAGCTGAAATCGATGATGTGTGTAAAAAATAATAACCAGTATTATCATAACACCTTTGCATATTTCTTACATAGGATCCTTTCCATCTAACAGACTTGTATTCATATGTAATTAAGCCTAATATAAGACTTGAACTTTCTAGTAATGATTTAAGGATGGTGACCCATGAAAGAACAACAAATGTCAGACGCATTCATCACTTCTGCCTTCCTCGCTTTTAGTGGAGGATTACAAGATGCCTATACTTTTAATACTAGAGACCATGTATTTGCAAATGCACAAACCGGTAATCTAGTCTTAATGACACAGAACTTGATGGAAGGCAATATCGCGCATAGCCTAAACTATCTATTGCCTATCTTCGCTTTTATCGTCGGTGTATTTGTCGCTGAACAACTACAAGGACGACTAAAAGAAAAGAAATCTCTTCACTGGAGACAATTTATTGTACTCATTGAGATTATTACGTTATTACTTGTTGGTTTTATCCCTGGTAATCTCAACAACATCGCAAATATGCTTGTCTCATTCTCATGCGCCTTACAGGTACAATCTTTCCGTAAGGTAAACGGAAACACATATGCTAGTACCATGTGTATCGGAAATATCAAGAGTGCTACCGCAAGATTATCCGCTTTCTTTCGTACAAATGATAAAACATACTTTCACCAATCCATGCATTACTTCGGAATTATCGTAATCTTTGCGATTGGTGCAGGTCTTGGTGGTGTAATATCCAAACAGTTCGGCTATCCAACCATATGGATTTCTTGTGCTATCCTAATGATTCCATTTATTCTAATGCATGAGCGTAAAG
>JABZLU010000149.1:0-3224 GCA_015256605.1 Solobacterium sp. | reverse complement strand
GTTACTGCTTTAATTTCAGAAGCAATCTGTTCTTCTGTACAGAAGATATGAGAGTCATTTTGTGTAAATGCACGAGAACGTTCAATACCCGTCAAAGCACCGGATGCTTCAAAACGAAAGTCGTTAGCAATCTCAGCGATGCGAATTGGTAAATCACGGTAAGAATGCAATTGAGACTTATAGATAATCATATGTTCAGGACAGTTCATAGGACGCAATACAAACTCATCATCATCACGTGCCATAATAGGGAACATGTCATCCTTATAGTGCGCAAGGTGTCCTGAAATCTTGTAAAGTTTTGTACTAGCAACAGATGGTGTTAATACATGTTGGTAGCCTCTAGCAAGTTCCTTATTCATAATATAGTCTGATAATAAACGTCTAACAGTAAGACCATTTGGTAACCATAATGGTAAACCACCACCGACAATATCTGAGAACATAAAGATTTGCATATCTTTGCCTAGTTTACGGTGATCTCTTTGTTTTGCGTCTTCTAAATCAGCTAGGTGAGAATCAAGTTCTTCTTGGGTTGGTAAACATACACCATAGATACGTTGTAGTACCTTATTATTTTTATCACCCTTCCAATATGCACCTGAGTGTTTAATTAATTTAAAGTAACGACAGTTCTTCGTTGTCTCTGTATGTGGACCACGACATAAATCAGTAAAGTCACCCTGAGTATACATAGAGATATGTGTTCCTTCAGGCATACGGTTGATTAAGTCAATCTTGTATTCATCATCTTTAAACTGTTCTAAAGCTTCTTCACGTGTAATTTCTTGGCGAACAATACGCTTATCAGCTTTAGCACACTTCTTCATTTCCTTTTCAATCTTAGCTAGATCTTCATCACGAATGACATCATCACCTAAATCAATGTCGTAGTAGAAACCTTCTTCTACAACTGGACCTACCCAGAACTTTGCTTGTGGGTATAGATGTTTTACAGCCTGAGCCATTAAATGCGCACAACTATGATTTAACGTATTTAATGCTGCATCTTCTTTAAAATTTCTCATAATCTTCCTCCTTTAATGGGGCAAACAAAAAGCGCCCCTTCCTTTGAAAGGACGCTATTAGCGCGGTACCACCTTAATTCCAACGATAAACGTTGACACTTTATATCTGTAACGTAGAACTACGGTGACTCTTTCGAGCACTGCTCCAAGGTAGTAATACATATATGCATCATATCCCTTCCAGCAAATAGGATACTCTCTCTATCAGCGTTATACATATCGTGTCCTTTTCATCGCATTTGATATTCAAATTTTAGACCTGCTTGTGAAAAACGTCAAGATTAGAATAAACTCATTTGATTACTTTCTTGTAATCCCTCTAAACAACCCATATGTGCAAGCTTCACTAACATAGATGAAGAAACTTGTGTACGCTTAAGGATATCTTCTTTTGATAAAAATTCACCCTTTTCGCGAGCTTCCTCAATTGATTTTGCTACGTTAACACCTAATCCATCAATAACTGTAAATGGCGGAATAATTGTCTTTGGATTATCTGGAGAAACTCTAAACTCCGTCGCAAGTGATTTGTATAAATCAACATTAGAAATATTATATCCACGTGCGTATAGTTCTTCACAAACCTCTAGCACATCAAACAAAGACTTTTCTTTATTTGAAACTGGATTTTCTGGGTTACGTTCCGCAATACGTGTACTAATATCATTCATACGTGTACGAATGACATCAATGCCCTTTGCCATTGTTTCAATTTCATAAGTATCGCAACGTAATGTTAAATACTGAATATAGAAATTGAGTGGTTCATGTACCTTGTACCATGCGATACGCATGGCCATCATAACATACGCAACTGCATGTGCTTTTGGGAACATGTACTTAATTTTTTTACAAGATTCAATATACCAATCTGGAACTTGGTGTTCTATCATCGATTTTTCCCAAGCTTCTGTTAAACCCTTACCCTTACGTACTGATTCCATAATCTTAAATGCATCTAATGACTCTAAGTTATGATCCAAAAGATACGTCATAATATCATCACGACATCCAATAACTTCATCAATTGTATGACCCTGGCGGATTAATTCCTGTGCATTTCCTGCCCATACGTCTGTACCATGTGATAAACCAGAAATAATAACTAAATCAGAGAACTTCTTAGGTCGAGTTTCTTCGAGTACTCCACGGGTTGTACGTGTACCAAATTCTGGTAAACCTAACGCACCGGTTTCCTTCTTATAGATTCTCGTATCTGCTTTTAACGCATCATCACAAGAGAATAAGGATAAGGTTTCAGTATCATTCATCGGAATATCCAATGGTTTTACCGTAGCAATCTTCTGCAATAAGCGCATTGCTGTAGGATCAACGTGACCTAAAATATCAAACTTCAAGACATTATCATGAATATCATGGAAGTCATAATGTGTTGTTTTCCAAGCGGATGTTGGATCGTTTGCTGGATACTGTACTGGTGTAAAATCTTCTGCAATATATTCATGCGGAATGATAATAATACCACCAGGATGCTGACCCGTTGTACGTTTTACGTTTTGACAACCATGCGCAAGATAATCTTTCATTGGTCTACGCATATTGTTAATCTTCATCTTCTCGCAATAGCCTTGTACATATCCAAAAGCTGTCTTTTCAGCCACTGTGCCAATCGTACCAGCACGGAATGCATGGTCTTCGCCAAATACATCCTTAATAAATGCATGTGCACGCCATTGATATTCGTTAGAGAAGTTTAAGTCAATATCTGGCGTCTTATCCGCATTGAAACCCAAGAAAGTTTGGAATGGGATGTTATGTCCATTACCACGCATCGTTGCACCACAATGTGGACATACCTTATCCGGTAAATCAAAACCAGACGCAATGGATGGATCATCAAAAAACTCACTGTAATGACACTTTAGACACAAATAATGAGGACGTAGTGGATTTACTTCTGTAATTCCAGACATCGTAGCTGTAAAAGAAGAACCTACTGATCCACGAGAACCAACGACATAGCCATCATCATTTGATTTCTTTACAAGTAAATGTGCAATGTAGTAATGCACACCAAATCCATTTCGGATAATATTGTCTAATTCGCTATTTAAACGGTCCGTAACAATCTCAGGAACTTTCCCTTCAAAACCGTACATGCGCATCGCCGTATCATGACATATCTTTCTTAACTTGTCATCTGAACCTTCAATGACTGGAGGGTATGTTCCAGCA
>JABZLU010000148.1:0-3229 GCA_015256605.1 Solobacterium sp. | reverse complement strand
GTTTTGCTTCCGCAAAGGATAAGACATTACCCTGAGAAATAATACTTAAACTATCCTTACCAAGACCGGTGTCTAAGAATAGATCAACGACATCTTTTAGGCGTACATTCTTACGATTAATTAAATACTCTGCTTCGCCAGAATCACGAAAAAGACGACGTGTCACTTCTATCTCGTCTTTATCATCATTTAAAATGTGATTTGTATTGTCAAATACTAGCGTAACTTCCGCCATATTTACCCTGCGACGGTCAGCACTGCCCGCAAAAATGACATCATTCATCTTATCGCCACGCATACTTTTAGCACTTTGTTCACCAAGTACCCAACGAACTGAGTCAGCGATATTTGATTTTCCACAACCATTAGGACCTACAATACCAGTAATTGGATGATCAAACTGGATAATCGTACGATCCGCAAAGGATTTAAATCCCTGCATTTCGATTCGCTTTAGAAACATAAAATCTCCTTAAATCTCTTAGATATTATAACAAAATCACCTTCTTCAAACCACAAAAACGGGAAATTTAACAAATATTAATTGAAAAAAAACAGCCAAGATATAAAGGCTGTTTCAGAAAGATTATTTGTTCTTTAATTGTTCTAAAATCTTTTCTAATAGAACTGCTTCGTCGCTCTTTGCAGGAGCAGCTTCTTCCTTCACTTCTGGTTTCTTAAGCTTGTTAATTGCCTTAACCATAATGAACAATACAAATGCTAATAGGAAGAAGTTAATTACGGATGAAATGAATGCACCAATCATCAAATTAACAGCTCCTAAATGAATCACTACGCTTGAGAAGTCAACTTGGAATATAACACCTACCAATGGGTTGATAATATTTTCAATGAATGACTTGATAATAGCTTGAAATGCACCACCAATGATGACACCAATAGCCATGTCCATTACGTTACCACGCAATGCAAACGCCTTAAACTCTTCAATAAAATTCTTCATGTTATTTATCCTCCAATATAGATTTTACGTTGATAGTTTCATCATCTAGAATCAAGTAATTACCCATACAGAATGGATTGTCAGTTTTGAAGGCTGACGATTCTAAGATTGAAACTTCGTTAGCATTATATGATATTTCATAACGATTGCCACGTAAATCGCTCATAAACTTTAGATTTTGTTGATTTGTGAAACGATCTTTGATATGCATGAGTGTTCGTTTACCATAAACAAACTTATAAACCGGTGGTTGAAAGCCATAACGTTGCACAAAAGTAACTAGTGTTTTCTCAATTTGCAAATCATTCATTTCCTCTGAAAGAATGACACCTTTCATACCAGGAATCGATAACAAGTACGCTATCGCATAAGAATTAACAACATTGAGAGTCATACCACCAATACAATCCACAAGTTCGTTATTAAAATCTCCAGCTTGAGAAACAACTGCGTTGACAAGCCTTCTCTTTCCCTCTTGTGATTCATAGATTACGGGGGTAACTGTATCATTTTCAATTACATTTAAATAACTATCTAAATCAAATTCCCTTGGTTTCTTTGTTTGAATAATATATTTATAATTTTTGTCAAATACATTCTTAGTATGATAGTGATATTCTTGTTTACCTTGTCTTTCATGTTGTATAGCTCGCAAATCATCTATTTTTTCTAGGGCAAGTCTGCGTGTTTCATTTATCACACTAACTGGTAAAAAGACATGGTCAATTTCACCTGTGAATTTAACAATTCGATATGCAGATGCACCGGTTTTCGCAAGACCTGCTTCAATCTTCTCTTTTGTTAGTGGTGCAGTTTTGGCTTGTTCTAGATTCATTAAACTTTCTTGGATAATTGTATGTTCACCATCAGAAACTATCAGTTTTAAAGGTTTTCCTATTCTTGCTTCATAGGAAACTGTAATATCAACTAATCTACTAAATGCTTCAATGTGATGTTGTACTTCATCTAAAAGTCTAGTATCCGTTGTTTTATGCAACTTTTGTCCTCGCTTCGGTCTGCCTTCTTTACATTCTAGAGTAACAATCTGTCCAGGATTTGCACAATTCACCAAAAGATTCTTTTGGTCATAAATTTTAACAGCAGTTAGCCCAATATCTTCTGGTTCACTCAAAATACGTAAACCATCGTGTTGATAAAGTGGTTTTGAAAGTTTTACCTTTACTTTGCCTTTATAGAAATCTACAACTTCGCCAATTACAATTCCTTGATGATTCGGACGATATTGGCTCATACGTTTCGTAACATCATCATGGAATAGATGTCCTTCTGAAAACCCACGATTAAACATCAGTTTTAACTCTTCTTGACGTTTCTTTGTTACACGGTATGTTTCATTACGATAATATGCATCGATAGCTTCACGGAAAGTCTTTGTGATTAGCCATACATATTCCGGACGCTTCATACGTCCTTCAATCTTTAAACTACTGACACCTGCTTCTAACAACTTTGGTAATTGATCGATAACATTCAAGTCCTTTGGACTAAGAATATATTCCCCTTCTTCAAATTCAGAACCATCTTCCTTGTAGTATTTCATGCGGCAACATTGTGCACACATACCACGATTCGCACTGCGTTGTTTCGTAACAACGCTAAACTGACATTGCCCACTATAACTTATGCAAATTGCACCATAAGCAAATACTTCAATATCCATACCACTATTACATGCTTTTTTTACAAGTTCAATTGGTGTCTCTCGAGCTAAAACTACACGTTTCACTCCTTGTGTTTTCATATATTCAATACCAGCTATATTATGGATATGCATCTGTGTAGAACAATGAACTTCAAAATCTGGGAAGCATGTACGGACATAATGAAATAGGCCAAAATCCTGAATCAATAAGGCATCCACATCATTGTCATATAGGAATTGAATTTGATCTTTTGCGGCTTCTATTTCAGGTTCATATAATATCGTATTCATTGTCACATAGACTTTTACACCCCTAATATGACAATAACGTACTGCTACCTTCAACTCCTCTCTTGAAAAGTTTCCGGCAAATGCACGAGCAGAAAAAGAATTAAGTCCTAAATAAACTGCATCACAACCAGCTTGTACTGCCGCAATTAACGCTTCCATATTTCCTGCTGGCGCAAGTAATTCAGCTTTCTTCATAAAACCTCCTTAATCTTTTGATACTCGTTAATAAGTTCCGCTAGCTTCATTTTCGCATTTGCAGCAGATGTACTAGGCAAACTAACATGCGGTATATCTAGGTGAATATATTGTTC
>JABZLU010000147.1:0-3231 GCA_015256605.1 Solobacterium sp. | reverse complement strand
TTATATTATCGCAAATAGTATTCGTGAACCAGGTGCAGGCTTTGGTGTTGATACAAATATTGTAAAAATCATCTCACCAACAAGCGTAGAGGATTTAGGATTACTATCCAAAGATGAAACGGCGAAAGAAATACTGCGTCATTGCCTAAAGAAGTGAGGATAACTATGTTATTAACAATTGATGTTGGGAATACAAATATTTCCATGGGAATTCTTGATGGAGAGAATATTATTGGTCGTTATCGACTTATGACACAAACAACACGTACCAGTGATGAATATGGTTTCTTCATCACAACATTCTTAAATACATTAGAACTAAAAGCATCAGATATAACGGGAATTATCATTTCTTCTGTTGTACCAAAGTTGATGTATTCCTTAACTTCTGCAGTGATTAAATATTTACATCAGAAACCAATGATTGTAAGTAATGATATGCAGATGGACATTAAACTGGATACTGAAGCACCAAGGTCAATTGGTGCAGATCGTATTGTAAATACAACCTATGCATGGAATACATTTCATCGTTCATGCATTATCGTAGACTTTGGTACTGCAACGACATATGACTATATAGATCAAAATGGTATTTTCCGCTATGTTGTGATTCAGCCAGGGTTAGGCATTAGTCTCAATGCGTTAACTTCTATGACAGCTAAATTACCAGAGATTGAAATTGTGAAACCAAAATCAGTTCTTGGCACAAATACAATTGAAGGCATGCAAGCAGGTGTTGTATATGGGTATATTGGTTCTGTCGAATACATTATTAAAACAATGAAGAAGGAACTAAATGATCCATCATGTATGGTTATAGCAACTGGAGGTCTTGGTAAGATTATCGCAAATGAGACAGATGAGATAGACGCATATGATGCGGATATTGCGTATAAGGGAATGAAGATTTTATACGATATCAATAAGGGGAGAGAATATGAAAATCTTTGATTTACATGCGGACTTAGCAGAAGCAATCAAACCGTTCTACACAGATGGTAAGACATCCATTCTTAAGAAAGATTGGAATACCCGTTTTAAACAGGGGCAGATTGCATATACTTCTGCTGCAAGCTTCTTTGTGGGAACGGAAAGTTGGAAAGAAATGCAAGATGTTGTCACAAAAGTAAAGAATGACATTACCGCCTCTGGTCATAAAGTTATCTATACCAAGGATGATTTAGATGATGATCAACAAGAAACAGCATTCTTAATGACGATTGAAGGAATGTGCGGTATCCACGATGATGTCGAAGAGAAAATTCAATGGTTATATGATATGGGAAATCGTATTGGTTCTCTTTGTTGGAATGATCAAAACGCACTTGCGACAGGTAATTCTGGAGATCCTACAAGAGGCTTAACAGAACTTGGTAAGCAAGCAATCACAAAGATGAATGAACTACACATGATTGTGGATGTATCTCATGCCAATGAGAAAACATTCTGGGATATTCTTTCCTGTTCAACCCAACCAATCATTGCGACACATTCAAATGCGAAAGGTCGTTGTTTTGTAGAGAGAAATTTAACGGATCAGCAAATTCGTGCAATCGCAAGTAAAGATGGATTGATTGGTATGAATGCATGTTGTTCATTTATTCATACAGAACAACAAAAACAAGATGCATTACATCTTGCAAAACATGCAAAATATATCGCAGATCTTGTTGGGGTAAGACATGTCGCATGTGGATTTGACTTTGGTGAATATTATAATGATGGTGAGGAGCACAATATGTATGGCCCTTCACAAGCACAGAATTTTATCAAAGCGTTACAGCGTGTAGGATTTACATCGGAAGAAATCAAAGATATTGCATATCGCAATGTTTTGCGTTTCTTAAGAAAATATATGTAAAAGAAAAGCTCTTGTGCAATGGCACAAGGGCTTGATTTTACTTCCAGAGGATATCTGGATAAATTCCGGCTTCTTTCATTTCCGCAATCTTTTCAACTACAAGTGGCTTATCTTCTTGATATGTTACACCGAACCATTGATCCTTAGATGAAAGCACCTTAACTGTACACTTACCATCCTTAACCATCTGGCCAACTGTTGTAGGAATAACATATTCACACTTCATTGGGTTAGATGCAATATTTGCATGAATGAATTCATCAAAGTATACATCCATGTCATCGAATACTTTAGGTGTAAATCCCCAGAAGTTCATAGAAACTAATGCATTAGGATCCATTTCTTTCCAAGTACCATTGTCATCGTAAACAACTTTACCATCTTTACGAGCAATCTTCTGTACTTCGACAATACTTGTTAAGTTGCCATTTTCGTCTTCTTGGCAAACGCCACGAGTGACTGTTCCGTGGTCTGTAAGAGTGTTATTTGCGGCATAACCGACCATTGCGTAATGGTCATCACTTACTTCTGTTGTTAGGAAGTTATAGATAACTTTATATGCGTCCTTACCATAGAAATCATCTGCGTTGATAATCGCAAATGGTCCATCAACGACACCCTTGCATGCGAGTAATGCATGTGTTGTACCCCATGGCTTTTCACGGCCTTCAGGTACCACAATATCAGATGGAACATTATTGATGTCCTGATAAGCAAACTTCACGTTCATTCCCTTAGATACGCGGTCTGTTAATGCAGTATGGAATGCTTGTTCATGTTCGCGACGGATGATGAGAACAACATCCTCAAATCCTGCTTCTTTTGCGTCATAGATAGAAAATTCTATGATTGGCTCACCATGGCTTCCAACACCATCAATCTGTTTCATGCCACCATAGCGGCTACCCATTCCGGCAGCCAAAATAACTAATGTAGGTTTGTTCATTCTTAATCCCTTTCAATTTTTATTACTTGAATAATTATATCACGTAAGCACTTTCATTAATTCCTAATTTTTCATAAAATAGTAAAGAAAGAGGTTGCTTATGAGAGAATTAGTACTAGCTTCGCAAAGCCCACGTCGTAAAGAACTATTAGAAAAAACTGGATTTTCATTTATTTGTGATCCTGCAGATATTGATGAGAAGATTGATTTACAGGCAGATCTTGTTGAGGAAAGTAAGAATTTATCTTATCGCAAAGCAAAGACAGTTTTAGAAAGACATCCAGAGTCTATCGTAATCGGTAGTGATACTTTAGTTTTATGTGATAATCAAGTTATGGGAAAACCCGAAAATGACGAGGATGCGTTTGGAATGTTGAAGAAACTTCAAAATCACAAGAGTCAAGTACTAACAAGCTTATGT
>JABZLU010000146.1:0-3238 GCA_015256605.1 Solobacterium sp. | reverse complement strand
AGTCTGTATTATTCAAGGGTGTTCACTATGAAGTCATCGTAGAAACATCTTCTGGTACGTCTAAGACAGTTACTATGCATGTAACTGGAGAACATGACGTCATCAATCAGGAAGCGAAAGAACGCATTAGTGCATCTTCCTTTACAATGGACCTTGAAGACGTAGATCAATTAACAGACTCTGAAGTTATCGCTCGTGCAAATGCGCAAGCATGGACAGATGAGGGTGAGGATGTTTCCTTAACACATGTTGAATATGATGTGAAGAAGGAAATTGGAACATACTCATGTACATTCGGTACAGGTGCAGGCACAAAGATTACGGTTAAGATCAATGTAGTAAAACCAACAGCGGTCGAAGATGTAGATAATGAAGAAGGCATCCAGGCGTTCGATTTCTATCGTACAGTTGATGAAATCAAGGAATCTGTAGCGCTAGATACAGACTTGATTCGTTGGGCTGATGCATATGCCTGGAATATTGAAGATGATTCTCGTGTTGAAATCTGGGATGTGAAGTATGACTTTGATGATGAAAACATCACAGAAGGTGATTACCAGATTACATTCTCTACACAGGGTCGTGAGTTAAAGATTGAAACAACAGATAAGATTGAAGCGGGTGAAAGAATTGGATTAAAGTGGAATCCTGAAGATATCCACGTTATGAGAAAGATGGGTTAATGTGCGATGAAGTCATTTAATAAATTAATCTATCCGTATTTTGTGTGGATGATGATTATGATTGTCATACCGATGTTTATGATTGTCATGTATGCAATGACAGTAAAAGGTAATTCTGTTTTAACACTTCAATTTACATTCGATAACTTCACACGTTTCTTCAATGATACGATTTTCCCTAGTGTTTTATGGCGTAGCTTAAAGATGGCTTTCGTTACAACCGCAATTTGTATTCTCGTTGGTTATCCAACTGCATATATCATGGCAAAGCTAAAGAGTGGTTCACAAGCAATTATGGTGTTACTTATTACACTACCTATGTGGATCAACATGCTTGTACGTACGTATGCATGGAAGGGTATTTTAGGTTGGTTTGGCTTCAGTAGTGAAATCAGAGTATATATCGGTATGGTATACAACTTCTTGCCATTTATGATTCTACAAATTTATACAGCTCTTTCTAAGATTGATAAGAATTTATTGATTGCGGCTAGCGACCTAGGTGCGGATAATAAGCAGACATTCTTGCGCGTTACATTACCACTTTCTTTAAGTGGTGTTGTAAGTGGCATTACTCTGGTATTCTTACCAGCAGTATCTAGCTTCTTTATTCCTAAGCTACTTGGTGGTGGTCAGTACGTATTGATTGGTAATTTGATTGAAGATTACTTTATCAAGACTGGTGACTGGAACTTTGGTTCTGCAATCAGTTTGATTATGGCGATCATCATCTTGATTTCGATGTATATCACAAAGAAATTAGATAAAGAACCAGCAGAGGAGGCAGACTAATGGAAAAGAAAAATTCTATTTTTGGGAAGTTATATCTTGCCCTCATCATGGCATTCTTCTATTTGCCAATTCTCTATGTAGTGTTCTTTAGTTTCAACCGTTCGAAATCACTTACTCGCTTTACTGGTTTCTCATTACGTTGGTATGAGAACATGTTTAATAACCGTTCCATCTTAGAAGCAATCTATTACACGGTTTTATGTGCGGTACTTGCGACATTGATTTCCACACTCATTGGAACAATCACAGCGATTGGTCTTTCCAAGTCTAAGCGTATTACACGTGAATTATTCCAACAGGTAAATAACTTACCAATGTTAAATCCAGAAATCGTTACTGCGATTGGATTGATGTTGTTTTTTACATCATTGAGAGTTCAAACTGGATTTACTACGATGTTATTAGCGCATATTGCATTCTGTACACCTTATGTAATCCTATCGGTATTACCACGTTTACGTCGTATCGATAAGAACATGGCAGAGGCTGCGTTAGATTTAGGTTGTACTCCATGGCAAGCGATGTGGAAGGTTATCATCCCTCAGATTAAGGGTGGTATTATTGCGGGTGCACTTGTGGCATTCTCGATGTCATTCGATGACTTCGTTATCTCCATGTTTACGACAGGACCGGGTGTTTCCAATATCTCTATCTATGTTTATGCAAATGTAAAACGTGTTAACCCAACAATTAATGCGTTAAGTGCAATTATTGTTTATGTTATCACAGTTGTACTCATTATCGTAAATGTTGTACCTATGATCAATGAAAGAAGAAAGGCAAAGTTAAATGCGCAAATTACAGAATCTAACTAAATTAGTATTATGCGCTGCACTGGTAGCTCCACTTGTTGGCTGTGGTGGAGATGATGAAAGTGCAGTAAAGCAAGTTGGTGACGCAAAAGAGATGTTTGGCTGTAACGTTATCAATGTATTCAACGCAGGAGAATATATTGGTGAAGGAGTCATCTCTGACTTTGAAACAATGTATAACGCAAAAGTTAACTACGATCTATTCGAGTCCAATGAGATGATGTATACAAAGTTACTTGGTGGCTCATCTTATGATGTACTTGTGCCTAGTGACTATATGATTGAACAGTTACTAGCTGAGAAGATGTTACAACCATTAGACAAGAAGTCTTATGAAAATCTTGGCTTACTCAACCCGTCTGTTGTAGAGTCTCAAAAAGGTTTTGATCCAACTCTTGAATATTCTGTACCATATTTCTGGGGTAATGTTGGTCTTGTTTATAACAAAACTACAGTTGATGAAAAGGATATTGAAGAAGAAGGTTGGGATATTCTCAAAGATCCTAAGTATAAGGGAAGAATCTTCTTCTACGATTCACAACGTGATGGCTTCATGATTGCCTTTAAGGCTCTTGGCTACTCCATGAATACAAATGATCCAAAGCAAATCCAGGAAGCTTATGAGTGGCTATCAGAGATGAATGCAACAATGGAACCTGCATATGTTACAGATGAAGTTATTGATGGCATGACAAATGCAGAAAAGGATATCGCTGTCATGTATTCTGGTGATGCGACGAATGTTCTTACCGAAAATATGGATATGAGTTGGGTAGCACCAAAACAAGGTACAAACGTTTGGATTGACGCAATGGTTATTCCAAAGAACAGCAACTGTCCAGGACTTGCCAACAAGTTTATTGATTACATCATCAGTGAAAGTGTTCAGTCACAGAACTCAGAGTGGGTTGGATATACACCAGTTGATTTAAGTGTCCAAGAAGAACTTGC
>JABZLU010000145.1:0-3251 GCA_015256605.1 Solobacterium sp. | reverse complement strand
CTGTAGAAGTAACGACTTCTGACGTACATAAGATTTATAAATTATATGAAGACCAGAAATTGATTGGTATTATTAAAGATAAGACTTATATGGATGAACATCTAAAAACCGTCTATAAGGAAAAGTATGCAAGCATGTTTCTGGATACACATATTGGGATTGCGGATAATATGTATCTTGTAGAAGAGATGAGTACAAATGTCTATACGGATGCGGATGCAGAAATCATGCAGTATTTAGACGATCATTCTCTATATAGTGTTGCCTGTAAATCAATTTCTTTCTCGGATAATAATGAAGAGTATGCAAGAATCTTTGTAAAGTCAGAAGATATCTATCAAGAAGCTTTACAAAAGTATCTTTCTTATTTCATCGATGAAGATACACTAGAAGCCATTCACGAACATCATGCAATTTCAAACCTAACGGAATATGGTGTGATGACAATGGGCTTTAAAATCAATGAAACAATACAGATTGCGGATGCCTACGCATCCGTTAAGGATATTAAAACTACGGAAGAAGAAGTATTGCATTATTTATCCTATGGTGATAATGAAAATTTAGTATATTACACGGTTGAAGAAGGAGATACACTAGATTCGATTGGTTTACAGAATTATGGATTAACTGCTGAACAGTTAATGCGTATCAATCAAGATGTTATTAAAGATAGCAGTCAGCCATTAACTGCAGGTACAAAACTCTGTGTAACTTACTTCACATCTCCAATCGATGTGTATGTTTATAAACAAAGACTACAGAAGGAAACATTGTTTTATAAGACTTCTGTATTAGAGGATAATACTGTTGAAAGTGGTCAAACAGTTGTCAGACAAAGTGGTGCAAATGGTTCAAAGAATGTGCTTTACCATGAAACATGGGTGAATGGAGTGCTTAAAACAGGACAAGAACTTTCATCTGTTGTTACAGCAGCTGGACAAGATGAAGTTGTGGCAATTGGGAAGAATAGTGATTTAGGGATTGGTAGTGGTAGTTTTGCCTATCCGGTTGAACATCCTGAAATCATCTGTGAATATGGTTGTTATGCAGGATTTGAGTCGATTGATTTTATCAATCGATATAATCGATGGGGCAATGTTATGGCTGTTGATACTGGGGTCATCAAAGAAAAGGGTTATACGGATGAACTAGGAAACTATGTCATTATTGACCACCACAATGGCTATCAGAGCGTATATGGTCATCTATACTTACCGTGTACACTGGAAGTTGATACAGTTGTAAGAAAAGGTGATGTCATTGGTAAGATTGGTATGACTGGAAAAGCAACAGGACCACATGTGACATTTAGCTTATTGCAGAATGGTAAGTCGGTAAATGCATGTTCTGCATTAATGGATTGTGAGGGTTTGGACTGATGATGGACTTTGCACTACTAGCGAGTGGTTCAAAAGGGAATAGTTTTGTAATTGTGGATGGTACTACAAAAGTTATGATTGATTGTGGTACAACAAAGAAGTATTTATTTGAGCACCTAAAAGAATTACAGATATCAGTAGATGATTTGGATGCAGTGTTGATTACACATAATCATTCTGATCATATCTCACAAATTAAGCATTTTGCCTCACTGCCAATCTATTCTCCAATTGAAATACCAAAGATTGATACTTTCTACGTAAAACCAGGTTCTTCTTTTACAATTGAAACCTTACGCTTTACGCCAATTGCACTATCACACGATGCGTTAAATACAGTTGGATATATCGCTGAAAATGGAATTGAAAAACTTGTATATATTACAGATACTGGCTATATCAATGAGAAACATATTCCACGCATCAAGGATGCGGACTATATTGTTTTGGAGTCAAATCATGATGTACAGATGTTGATGGCGACAAGTCGACCACAGTTTACCAAACAAAGAATCTATAGTGATACAGGACATTTGTGCAATGAGGATTGTGCGGCTGTACTTGATAAAATTGTGACAGAGAAGACAAAGATGATTATTCTTGCGCATTTAAGTGAACAAGCAAATACACGCAAGAAAGCACTTGATACAACAGTACATGCATTACAAAATCATTCTGGATTACTACATAAAAATCTGCTTGTATGTGCAGCAGGCCAGTATGAGATGATTAGAAAGGGTATATATGATGAAAAAGTTGATGCCGGTAGCGTTAGCGCTATTATTGGTATGGAATCTAGTCCTGACAATGATGTTGATTAGGAATCTGCAGAAGAATAATACAGGCAATAGTTCCCTTGAAGATATGAATAGTACAAACTATACGACATCTGACTATACGAGTGCAATTGAAAAGAGCAGAAGTAGTGTGGTTACGGTTGAAAGCGATGGTTCTTACTATAGTGGAATTATCATTGCAAAGGAAAAGGAAACAGTCCACATTTTAACAACTGCAAAGGCAATAAAGAATGGTAACCCAAACGTTGTGTTTGATAGTGGTGTACGTGTTAGTTCTACCGTGGTTGGCGATGATTCTGAAAGTGGTATAGCGCTTATCCAAGTAACGATAAATTTTGAAGTAAAACCTTTTACGTTTTTAGATACAACTGCTTTAGCACAAGGTGCAAATGTGGTTGTGATGAGTGGTAGAAATCTAACGACTGGTAGTGCAGTTGTCAGTAGCGGTATTGTTTCAGAACCTGGTGTATGGCGAATGAATGGTACAACAACCTGGCTCTCTTCTATGCTAGAAATGGATACACCAATCACTTCGATTCAAGAAGGTGGTGCAGTGATTGATTTAAATGGATCGCTTGTTGGTGTTGTTGCGAGTCAACCATTCCAAGGTAACTCTCGTATGGAGTATGCAATTACTGCTAATGAAATCAAACTGATTTACAACGCACTTAAAACAAATGGCAAAGTAACTCGTGGTGCGTTGGGTGTTGTGGTGCGTAATGTATCAAGTATGCTTGCATATGAAAAGAGTGCACAGGGTATTAACATTGATATGAAGACTGGTGTATATGTTCAAACAGTTGTTGAGAAGAAGGATGCAGGAGATGGTCTTCAGGTTGGAGATATCATCACAATGATCGATGGAATCGAAATGTCTTCCTATCAAGATGTGCTTGCGAGAATGTACATGCATTCAGCTGGTGATACTGTAAATGTATCCATCATCCGTGGTGGTGAAAGTAAGCAGATTGGTGTGGTTTTACAATGATCAAGATGATTGCCTGTGGCAAACTAAAAGAGAAGTGGATGAAGGATGCTATCGCAGAGTATGTAAAGCGTATCCGTCCTTACG
>JABZLU010000144.1:0-3288 GCA_015256605.1 Solobacterium sp. | reverse complement strand
TATCTATACAACCGTCAGTTGGGCCACAAACATTAAATTAAAGAAATACTATAATCTAATACAAGAATTACGCAAAATGCTAAACGGAAAAGAAGATGACATTCTAGAAAACATCCAAACTTTACGCAATGCAAATAAAACCTATAAAAAACAAATTGAAGAACTTCAGAAAGAACTAACAGCCTATAAAGTAAAAGAGATTCTTCAAATAGAAGATACCGTACTAGTAGATGTTGTGGACGTAAGTCAATTACGTACCGTATCGCAAGCTCTACTAAATGAAGTATCTTCCACAAAAATTCTGATGACTACTTCTAATGATAGCAATGACTTCGCTATCATTTCCCCAGAAGGAAAAGCAAGAGATATCTACGCAATGATTCAAAAGCCATTAGAAGCTAGTGGTGGTGGCTCACCTAAAATTGTCACAGCACGCTCATCCAAACCAAAACAAGAAGTCATTGAACTATTACAAAAAAATATATAACCAAAAAAGAGAAGTTATACCCAGAAACTTCTCTTTTACATTTATTTATTTAATGACGCAACAATCGCATCCACTAATTTTTCTATTTCAGCTAAACTATCTTCCTTTACTGCAGACTTTACAGTAACTTTTGGTTCAAGAATCACCGTATTCTTCCAAGTAGAAATTTGTTTTTCCATAAGAAGTTTTGCGGTTGGAACCCAAGAACCATTTTCAATTAAACCAACCGTACGATTCGCAAGACTATGATTCTTAATCTCTGATAATAAATGCTGTACAGTATCAAATACTTCTGCGTTATAAGAAGCTGCCGCAAATACAAGTGTAGAGTATTGGAAGGCTGTCGATAACATGATTGATAAATCCGTCTTAGATGTATCAAATACTTTCACATTCTTAACGCCCTTTTCTGCAAGCTTCATCGCAAGGATATCCGCTGCGTTAGCTGTATTGTTATAGACAGAACCATAGAATATCGCAACCGAGTTTACTTCATAACTATAAGAAGTCCACTTCTCATAAAGACTGATAATCTTATCAAAATCCTTACGCCAAATATGTGCATGTAAAGGACAGATCATTTTAATCTCAAGATTGCTAACTTTCTTTAATACTGCAGATGCCTGCATGCCATACTTACCAACGATAGAGGTATAATAACGTCTACTTTCATCCTTCCAGTCGTGTTCCCAATCAACTTCATCCGCAAATACATTCCCACTCATTGCTCCAAAGCTACCAAACACATCTGCGCTAAATAATATCTTTGCAGTTTTATCGTAAGTCACAATGACTTCAGGCCAATGTACCATTGGTGCAGTTATAAACTTCAAATTATGCTTACCAAGATTTAATGTGTCATTTTCCTTTACAACGATGGAACGACTATCTGTTTCAAAACGATAGAACTGGTTCATCATTTTGAATGCTTGCATGGAACCAATCAGTTTCATATTTGGATACATCTGTACAAGCTGTGGAATAATTGCACAATGATCAGGTTCCATATGGTTAACGATCATATAATCTAATGTTCTACCCTGCAAAGCAAACTCCAAGTTTTCAAAGAACTGCTGGGCAACATTGTAATCAATGCCATCCACAAGACATGTCTTCTCGTCTAAAATCAAATAGTTGTTATAAGACATTCCTGCTGGAACACTATATGTATTCTCAAACTTTTCAAGGCGTCGATCTGAGGCACCTAACCAATAAATATCATCTTGAATCTTTCTAACGTTATACATAATTTTTCTCCCGTTCATTCTCTTCCGTCCATTAGTATATATCTATTACGAATAAAATTAAAACAATACTATCTCAAAAAAGGCGCAGATTTCTCTGCACCTTACTTACTTCGTACGAAATCCCGCAATACCAAATGCACCAGGTCCACCATGAGTTGTAATTACACCACCACATTGTGACCAACGTACCTTTTCAACACCTTGGTTATGAAGATATTCTTCTACTTCCGGTTTCAGCGATTCATCAAAGCCAACCGTAGTACAACACCACACTTCATCCTTCGCAATCGCGTTATTCACAAGGAAGTCATCCATCATTTTAAAAATGACACGATTCATCTTTCCACGATAGTTCTTACCAGCGACTAGACGTCCATCCTTTGCTTCAATGCATGGATGTAAAAGTAATACACCTGCTAATAAAGCCTTGGCATTACTTACTCTTCCACCAGCGACCAAGAACGCTAACGTCTTAGGAATAAAAGACATATGCCCTCTAGCAATCAAGTCATTAGCAGCACTTGTTGCTTCCTCAATACCCCATTCAGGATGTTCGCGTAATAGTTCAGCCATACGCACTAATACTTGACCCTGTCCAATTGAATAAAGCTTTGTATCAATTGCCGTAATATAATCACGGTTTTCCATTGCAATCTGTGCACAACCGTAAGCACAAGTTGTTACAGAAGAATATGCTAGATACAAGATATGTGCTTCAGGATGCTCTTCGTGAATACGATCAAAGATATAATCAAAATCCACAATAGTAGAACCACTCGTCTTTGGAATCTTTAAATTCTTCTCAAAATAATCGATGATATTAGATGCCGGGAAAGTACCATCATCTTTTGTCTCACCATCAAAAGTGACATGCATTGGAACGATATAGATACCTTCTTTTTCCGCTATTTCCTTCGGAATATCCGCACCTGATTCAGCTACTAGTACAACTTTCATTAAGCTGTTCTCCTTTATTTATCATCTATATCATACCAAATAATATTCATAGAGTGTATTTATATAAAACCATTTAGTTATTTTTCATCGTAGACTTAGCATCATTCAGCATTGATTCTAGGCGTTTTAACTCATCATCAAGCATTTGTTTTCCTGTATCTGTGATAAGATACCATTTCTTACGATTCTCTTCTCTTGTTTTCTCAATAATTTCGTTATCCTCAAATTTTTGCAACATCGCATACAACGTACCAGGTCCAATAGAAACTCTACCATTCGAAATCACACTAACCATAGCCATGATATCAATGCCACATACTTCTTTTTGCAAGCATAGGAGAATATAAAACATCGGTTCTGTTAATGTTTGAAACTGTGCACGTGCCATATCATTTCACTATCTTTCCGATAACTGTATCTATCTGTTGTTGAGTTAACTCTTGCGAATATCTAAGTTCAATCAACTCATTTTCACAGTCAACAACATACACATAGTCATCAAATTCCTTATAAACAATCGCTGATTTTTGTTTCCAAAGTTCGTTGATATCGGTTGCCTTCATACCTGAAGATAAGTATAAATATTGTTTATGAATC
>JABZLU010000143.1:0-3293 GCA_015256605.1 Solobacterium sp. | reverse complement strand
ACCTTGTTCAACAGGTGGGAAATACTGTTTAGGAACTGCGCCACCAAATACTTCTTCCGCAAATACCATGTCATCAGAATCTGTTGGTTCAAATCTTACCCAAACATCTCCATACTGACCAGCACCACCATTTTGTTTCTTGTATTTACCTTGTGCTTCAGCTTTTGCAGAGATTGTCTCACGATACTGTACAGTTGGTTTTTCTGTTGTTACTTCAACTTTGTACTTGCTCTTTAACTTAGAGAGAATCAAGTCGATGTGTTGATCACCTACACCATAGAGTACCTGTTCATGTGTCTCTTCGTTATTAACTAGTTTAATTGTATGGTCTTCTAACATCAGGTTATGAATACCACTGGATAACTTATCTTCATCTGCCTTTGTCTTTGGATGAATTGCATATCCTAACATTGGATGTGGATATTCAATATCTGGATACTTAATAACTCTAGAACGTGTGCATAATGTATCATTTGTTTCTGTTGCTTGTAACTTAACAACTGCACCAATATCACCTGTAAATAATTTACCTACACCAATCTGATACTTGCCATTAATAACATAGATCTGGTTAATCTTTTCGGTTACATCTTTCTTGGAGTTATATACTTGGCTATCACTATTGAGGACACCACTCATTACCTTTAAGTAAGAAACCTTTCCCACAAATGGGTCGACGATAGTCTTGAATACAAATGCACTGAGTGCTTCGTTTTCATTTGTTTCCATATCGATTGTATCGCCCTTGAGTGTTTCAGCTTGGATTCTTCCCTTCTCTGCGTAACTTGGGAAGAATTCTGTAATTAGGTCTAACAAACGTTCAATACCTGTTTGGTTTTCTGCACTACCGCAATATACAGGGCGGATATCACCATTACGTACACCAATCCGTAAGCCCTTTGCTAATTCGTGTTCATCAAATGTTTCACCTGAGAAGAATTTCTCCATAAGTTCATCATCAGTCATTGCGATAGCTTCAGCGATTTCATTATAGTAGCGTTCTACTTCACCAATTAAGGCAGATGGTACTTCCTTAGCTGTATTGCGGTCATTGTAGTACCATGCTTTACGACGCAAGATATTGACAGAACCTACAACCACACCATTTTCAATGATTGGTACTTCAAATGGGATAACTGACTTACCAAACTTATCTCGAATGCTAGTATATACTGCATCGAAGTTTGCATTTTCTACATCCATCTTATTGATAAAGAAGATTGTAGGAATCTTTTGTTTAGAAACTGCTTCACGCCATGCGCGCTCTGTACCTGCTTCAATACCTTCTTTTGCGTTTACAACAATCAAGGCATTATCACCCATCATTAAACCAGTCGCTTCTTCACCTGCATAATCCATATAACCCGGTGTATCAATAAAGTTGATTTTCTTATCTTTCCATTCTACAGCTGCGATATGGCAATATACTGATGTGCCACGCTTTCCTTCTTCAGGATCGTAGTTTAGTGCTGTTGTGCCATCGTTATTCTTTCCATAACGTTCAATTGCCTTTGTAAAATATAGGCAGGCTTCAATGACAGAACTCTTACCAGCACCAGAATGTCCTAATACCACTACATTTCTTACTTCATTAGCTAAATAGTCTTTCATTGTCGGCCTCCTACTTTAAAATATCTTTCAAATCTGATAAGCATTCTTTACGTACGTAATGAATTGCTAAATTACCATCATAATCCTTCATTGTCTTATCTGCGCCTTTTTCAAGTAGATACTTCACTAATTCAGGAATTCCAATATATGCAGCGCGCATTAATGCTGTACAGCCCTTATTATCAGCCTTATTAATATCTGCACCGTTATCTACTAGATCTTTAATTTCATCTAACTTATATGCATTCACTGCTTCCATTAATGCAGTACGACCTTGTTCATCTACTGCATTTACATCAGCGTTCTTAGAAATTAAGTACTTTACTGTGTCACTATGACCAAGTAATGAAGCTCTCATCAAAGCTGTTCTACCCTTATTATCATGCGCATCAATATTCGCACCAGCATGAATTAACATACGGCAGATATCTGTGTGTCCCTTCTTTGCTGCACCCATTAAAGCTGTCTTATTATTCTTATCTCTAGCTCTTGTATCCGCACCATTATCTAATAAGAAACGTACGATTTCAGTGTAACCACGTTTTGCGCTTCTCATTAACGCTGTACGTCCATCACCATTTGCGATGTTGATGTTTGCACCCTTAGAAACCTGTGCACATAACTTTGCAAAATCGCCACTGGCTGCTGCTTCAAAAAAGTCTAAATTTGTCTGATCCATAATCGTTTTCCTCCTGTATGATTATCAGAAATTAGTTACAAAAAAGGATGGGCATTATATGTCCATCCTAAAAACCATTTTCACAGAGAACCCGTCAAAAACCTCCCCGCCTGGGGTTTGTACAATCTCATATTGTATATCAAAAAGAACATGCTTCGTAGTCATGCTACATCATCTCCATTCTCTTAATCAATACACTTCGTGTTCCTGTAACTACATAATACCGCAATTTTATTTCCCTGCAATATTGTTTGATTATCTTTTGCCAACTTTTCGTATGAATTCATGAAAATAATGTAAACGTTTACATATTCTATTTAAGAATCTGAATCTTAGTATATGGAATTTCAATTCCATTCTCTCTAAACGCAACAAGTAAAGCTTTGCGAATCTTCGAAGCCGTCTCCACACTCTTACCAAGTGACTTTGTTGTAAATGGGAAACGAATTTGAATTCCACTATCTAAGAATTCATTTACCGTAATATTGATTGGTAAATTCTTCTCTTTTGCTTCTGCACTTCTAGTATCGATGACACCATCTGTATTTACTACAACATCAGTAATTACTCTCTCCAGTTTATCAATATCCGTATTATACGCAACAGATAAAGCTAAGTAGCGAATGTATGTCTTCTGTCCAAATGCTTTATCTTCTACGATTGCGGAGTTCATTGTACTATTTGGCACAATGATTTTTGTATTTTCAACCGTATTCAAGATCGTATGGCGGAATGTAATTTCAATCACTGTACCAGAGATATTCTTCTCAGGAAGATTAACCATATCCCCTACATGGAATGGTTGATAGATAACGATGAAGAAACCGGCGATAAAGTTACCAAATGTCTCCTGTGCAGCTAAACCAACAACAACTGTCATCACACTTGTTGCGCCTAGTATCGCTGTAGAAACGCTCTGTAAAGGTTTCACATTCATCAAGATAGCAAAGGTCGCAATTACATAAATCACTGTACGTAATATCTTCAAAAGGTACTTAAATGG
>JABZLU010000142.1:0-3294 GCA_015256605.1 Solobacterium sp. | reverse complement strand
ATATGAAGGCAATGAAGGAACATGATACTCTAACCAAGGGTGTATTGAGTCTTGTGATCTCCGCAATTGCACTTGCGGAGAAAGAAGCTGGTCATACGTTAGAGAAGAATGATGAACTAGCGTATATTCAACGTGAAATCAAGCAGACAAATGAAACGATCGAGAGTATTCCTGAAAATCGTGAAGATTTAAAGGAAGAGGCACAAAAGAAGTTGAAATTACTTTCTTCTTACTTGCCAAAGCAGTTAACGGAAGATGAGATTCATCAAATTATCGAAGGAATCTTGCAAGAGAAGGGCTTAGAGCCTCTTAAGCGTAATCAAGGTCCTGTAATGAGGGAGATTCTTGATAAGTATAAGGGTCAAACAGACGGTAAGACTGTTAACCGTATTCTTGGTACAATCTTGCATTAAAAAACAAGTAACTACTGTTACTTGCGATTGTTTGGATCAAAATTTGTAATTTGTCGAACAACTTCGGCAGCTAATGTAATACCTGCCACAGGTGGAACGAAGGCGGTGGAACCTGGAATACTCCATTTCACTGCTTTTTCTTGTTCCTCATCAGGATATTCAATTGGTTTGATTGGAGCCTCTATCGAACAACATACCTGTAAGTCTTTGATGTTACGCACACGTAACTCATGGCGCATGACTTTTGCGAGTGGATCATTTTTTGTGTCGTAGATATCCATTACACGAACTTTTGTTGGATCGAAGCGATTGCCACAGCCCATTGCAGAGATGATAGGAACACCTAAACTCTTCGCTGTTACAATTAAATCAATCTTAGCAGTAACGTTGTCAATGGCATCGATAATATAGTCATATTGGCTAAAATCAAATTGGTCTTTGGTTTCAGGTAAATAGAAGATAGGTAGAGCAGTCACAACTGTGTTTGGACTGATTGTGTGGATGCGCTCTTTCATTACATCTACTTTGTATTGGTCGATGGTTGCGTCAGTTGCGATGAGTTGTCGGTTGATATTAGTAAGTGAAACCGTATCGTGGTCGACGATGTCGATTTTACCAATCCCACTACGTGCTAAAGCTTCGATGGCGTATCCGCCAACTCCACCAACACCGAATACAATCACGTGGGCTTGTTGGATTTTATGTAGTGCGTCTCTTCCAATGACGCGTTGTGTTCTAGAAAAACGATTGATCATGTTTATACCTCGCTGTTTATTGTAACGTAAATTTGATATGGATGGAACGTATCTGCAGTGATTTATAAATTGGTGTAAAATAGTGGCGAGGTAATAAATATGGCAAAAAAAGAAGTAAAGACAAATGTGATGCGTATTTTGGATACAGAAGGAATTACGTATCAGGAACATACCTATGACGTGAGTGATGGTTTGATAGATGGCGTATCAGTTGCGCAAAAGTGTGGAGAAGATCCAGAACAAGTTTTTAAGACGCTAGTTACAAAAGGTGATGATGGCAATCATTATGTATTTGTAATTCCAGTAAAAGAGAAGTTAGATTTAAAGGCTTGTGCACGTGCGGTTGGTGTAAAGAGTGTAGCGATGTTACCACAGAAGGAACTGTTAAAGACAACTGGTTATGTCCATGGTGGATGTTCACCAATTGGGATGAAGAAATTATTTGTGACAGTATATGATGAAACAATCGTATTGTTTGACACAATTCTTGTCTCAGGTGGTAAAGTCGGAACACAGATTGAAATTGCGCCTGATGATATTATCAAAATTACAGAGGGTAAGGTTGCAGGTTTAACACAATAAAGAATAGTGGAGAACTTATCTGGTTTTCCACTTTTTTATGAGATATGTGATTAGAAATCCGAAACTATATCCACACATGTCGATGAAACAGTCGCGTAATTCGGCAGATCTTCCAGGTGTAAAGTATTGAATGCCTTCATCAAGGATTGGTACAAGTATCATCCATAGGATAATGACCATCTTTTGTTGGCGCTCTTGAATGGTATGTGAGCTGACAATCGATACCAAGATGCCAAGTAGAGCGTATTCGCTAAAGTGGGCAAATTTACGAATGAGTGTGTGGAATAATTGGAATGGCATGAAATGTAGGAATTGTAATTGATCATAAATACGATAGCTTAGTGTTTGGCTCAGATTTGCGGAGACTTTTCCGGTTTGTGCTGAGTTATGAAATATCCAAAGTGTATATGTAATGACGATAGTCCAAAGGATGATGTTTTTTATACGGTTATCTTTCATTAGTCATTCTCCATATCGTAGTACCTATGATATAATACCTTCCATGAATAAGAAAAGTGTAATCAATTTTTTGATGGTTTTAGCCGGAACGTTTTTATTGTCTATGTCAGTAGAATTTTTTATTTTACCATACAAGATTCTTTCCGGTGGCGTCGCTGGTCTTGCGGTTGCCTTTGAGCCATTCTTCCATATAGATAAGACCCTGTTTGCCAACTCGGCAGTGATTGGCTTCCTATTTTTAGGAGCAGTTATCCTTGGTAAGGAATTTGCCTTAACAACGATGTTGTCTTCACTTGCCTATCCAGTATTTAACAACTTGTTGATTAAGGTTCCAAATCCAATCACTGTTGATCCGATTTTGGCTGCTTTATATGCAGGACTCCTTGGTGGTACTGGTATTGGTATTGTGATGAGAGCGGGGTCTAGTACAGGTGGTATGGATATACCGGCCTTGATTTTACATAGGTTTACAGGTATACAAATTTCAGTTTTGGTTATTATTATTGATACTTTAACGGTTGGATTAGGCATTGCGGCGTATGGCATTAATTCTGCATTACTTGGTCTTGTGTCCGTGTTTGCGTCTGGCTTTGCGATTGGAAAGGTGCTGAGTGCTGGACAAGGTGCTAATGCCAAGTCTGTACATATTATTTCCAGTCATTGGGAAGAGTTACGAGATGGAATCTACCAGGAACTTAATCGTGGTGTTACGATTTTAGATGGTCGTGGTGGATTCAACAGTGAAGCTAAGAATGTCGTATTGGTTGTCGTATCAACACGTCAATATGCAAGTTTAATTTCATTAATTAATCGAATTGATCCAAAAGCATTTGTGATTACAAATGATGCGTCTGATATGCATGGTGAAGGTTTCACCTACGCTTCATCCAATATTTAACAGAATGTGATAAAATTATTGGGCAGGATTTCACGAGTAAGGAGGTACCCTTATGATTCAATGCAACCATGTTTACAAACGATATAAAAATGGTACGAATGCACTGTATGATATAAATTTATCAGTTGATCAGGGGGAATTTGTTTACGTTATTGGTCCAACTGGCTCTGGTAAATCTACTTTAATT
>JABZLU010000141.1:0-3358 GCA_015256605.1 Solobacterium sp. | reverse complement strand
CATCAATGCATGCATGTGTTGGATAAGTATAAATCGTAAAAGCAACGAATATTGTTAAGTAGTATAGTGCTATTGTTGCAATTACTTGCAAGATATCATTTGGAAATACATAAGTAAAAAAATTATCTAAGATTATCACAACTGTTGATACACATAAAATACTAAGCCCTTTCTCTTTTAAGAGTTCAGGCACATCTGTCAAATGTATTTGATACCCTTGAACAATACGATAAATTTGCATCAAGAATAGGAATGTAGATAATTGTACGATAATCGAAATGATAAAAGAGAGAAGGAAATTTGAATATGAAGCTTGTTGAAGAAGTGTCTGGTCAATAGAACCGGAAAAAACTATTTTTAATACAGGATAATCTTTTAGAATTCTAGATATAATCTGTATCAATGCATATAAAAGAAAATATTTTTTAAAACTTGGTTTTCGAATTCGACTTACATCATTATAAAAATCGTCGTTTACAAACATATTTTTATCCTCACTTTCTATTAACAATGAAATATGTTTGGATCTAGGAGTTATCTTTATACATATTGTATCACTATGGTATTGCTGATGAGAAATCTAATTTTATAAAATTTAAGTTTAATTGAATGTTCAAAAGAATGAATATTCATTCTATAATGTTTATGGGAGTTAAACTATGAACTATAATAATCAACTAATGAGTAAAAATGGACTTGCGGTATTGAGTCTAGCAAAAGCGCTTCTAAGATATAGGGTGGGAGATCGAACACCAACTGTTACTGAGTTAAGTGAGAGATTAAATATTTCTAGAGGTACTGCACAATCTGCACTTAAAACATTACAAAATAATAATGCGATTCACATTGTGAGTAAGGGACATTTAGGTTCGTATGTTATTGAAAAGAATGACAAGATCCTACTTGAACTTACTGGGATTAATTTGCTGGTAGGTGCGATGCCTTTACCATACTCTAGAAAATATGAGGGTTTAGCAACTGGCATTATTACTACTATGGAAAATAAACATGGAATTCCAATGACACTTTCTTATATGAGAGGTGCGAAGAATCGAATTGCGATGGTATTAGAGAATCGCTATAATTTTGCAGTTGTTTCAAAATATGCCGCAAAAGAATTCCTAGATACACATAAAGGGCAGATTGATATTGTATGTGAATTTGGTGAGGGTACATATTGTTCATCACATGTAATTGTATTCCATGACTCTCATACCAAAGAAATCCAGGATGGTATGCGCGTAGGAATAGATAGAGATTCGATTGATCAAAGTGACATGACAAAGCGTGCATGTGGAATGAAAAAAGTTGAATTTATTCCTGTTGAATCAAATAATTTATTACGCTTAGTACAAAATGGAGAAATTGATGCGGCAGTATGGAATGAAGATGAAATCATAGATAAGATGACAAATATGAATTATACAAAGCTATCTGTCGAGGATAATGTAGATACTAATGCGGTTATTATTACCAATAGAGCAACGCCAGAAATGACAGACTTACTAAAGCATATGATTGATATTGAAGCAATTTTAAAAATGCAAAAAATAGTTAATGATGGCAAAATGACACCTCGAAATTAGAAAAGGATACTATGCGACAAGTTGATAAAAAAATAAGAGAAGATAAAAATTTTCGTGATTTAAGTGGCTATGAAACTATAGATGGGAAAAGAATTAAATCTCACTTAATCTATCGCAGTTGTTATTTGGGGTGGATGAATCATGATGAATTAGAGCATTTAAAAGATTTAGGCATTAAGACTGTACTAGACTTACGTACTTCTTATGAAGCGTATGAAGATCCTGATCCAATCATCGATGGAATAGTTAATTATCGTGTTAGTGGAATGCGTGATAAAAATGGTGAAGGAGTGGATTTTTCTCCATATGGCATTCATAAAATGGTGATTGCGGATGATAGTGATGAAGAAACACTACATACGCATATGGCAGAACTATATAGAAATATGATGTTTCAGAATGAAGGATTTATGTTTATTCTTGAAATGATCAAACAAGGTATCGAATTTCCATTATTATTTCATTGTGCAACAGGGAAAGATAGAACAGGTGCAATCGCAGTTTTGTTATATTTACTGTTAGGTGTATCAAAAGAAGATATTATGGAAGACTATCTTCTATCAAATAAGGCATATCATACACGCATTGAATTGGCATTAGAACAAAATAGAGAAAGAATCCAACAAAATCCATCTCTTAAACGAATTGTTATGATGGAAGCAGGTGTTGATGAGCAAATGGGTAGAGAGATGCTAGATGGTATTTTAGAGAGATATCCAAACTATGAAGAATTCTTCTTGGAAGAATATGGTATTGATACAAACATGCGTGAATATATATGCAATATATTTCTTGAATAATTTGTATTGACTCTGAAAGCGATTACAGGTATTATTGAAATATCAATATACAATATTCTGTATAATGGAGATAAGATGTTAAAAGAAAGAATTGAGATATTAAGATCAGCAGCAATCATCAATGATGATGTTGCACAATATGTGAATAAGGTTATAGATATATTACAGAAGTATGACTTTGATGAATCAAAAATGGAAATGTTTACTACACATCTAGCGATGGCTGTACAACGAATTATGGTAAGTGGAGCAGTAGATCAACTTGATGATTCAATTTGGAAGGAAGTACAGGCATTTAATACATTTGATGTAGCAAAACAAGTATATTCAAATATAACTCGTGATGTACCTGTAAAGATTCCCGAGAGCGAAGAAAAGTTTTTGTTAATGCATTTATGTAATTTACTTCAAAAAGAGTGTTAGAAGGAGATTTTGATTTATGAAAATTGTTGTTGGAGGACAGATTAACAAGCAGGAGATTCATGACTATATCCAAAAATATTTTGGTGAAGGAAATGTGGAACTTGCAGTTAAAAATGATCTAGATGCTGTTATGGCAATGAAAGCTGGGCAGTTCGATTACTACATAGGAGCATGTAATACTGGCGGTGGAGGTGCATTAGCTATGGCTATGGCTCTACTTGGAGCGAATGCTTGTAAAACTATCTCTATGCCTGGAAAGATTTTGCCAGATGAAGAAATTGTACAAGCAGTTAATGAGGGCAAGGTTGCCTTTGGATTTACATCCCAACATATGGAACAAGTATTACCAGTTTGGTTGAAAGCTATTCAAACTAAGAATAGCTAAGATATACCTAATTACACGAAGGGGGATAATTATAATGAGGTATTTAGTTTTAGCCGCTATTGGTGCATTAGCATCTATTTTAGCGAACAAGGGTATTGCGGTATTCAATGATGGATTCCGCCCAATCGTTCCACAGTTCTATGATGGACAAATTTCAAGAAAAG
>JABZLU010000140.1:0-3358 GCA_015256605.1 Solobacterium sp. | reverse complement strand
ACTGTAAACAGGGCAGCTGTTTCCATATCTGCACCAAGAACACCCATGGCTGACCATTTCTTTTCTTCTTCTGCGTTTGTATCAATGTAGAAGCTTTCGTGGCTATGAACAATACCTGTATGATAGTCCCAATGATTTTCTTTTGCGGTTTCGATACATTTGAGTAGGAATTCTGTATCCGCAACTGCTGGGTAACGAATATCTGCGTATGCTTTAGATGTACCTTCATCGCGTACTGCACCAACGGCAAAGATTAAATCTCCGAGTTGGATGTTTTTCTGTAGGGCACCACAGGAACCGATACGTATCATTGTGTCTACACCAATATGTTTTAACTCTTCAATGGCGATGGAAGCTGAGGAACCACCGATACCAGTTGAGATGGCAATGACTTTTACACCTTTGTAATAACCAGAAATACTTCTAAATTCTCGGTTGTACGCGAGCTCTTTCACATCCTCAAGGAATGGGATGATGCGATCAATGCGGGATGGATCTCCAGGCATGATTGCATACTTTGCGTTTACACTTTGATCTAATTGAATATGTGCTTCTAGCATGTTGCGTGTTCCTTTCGGGCTGTTTCTAAGATATGAAGTAATTCTTTTCTTTCTTCTTCTGTAACAAATGCGGCATTTGCGGCGTTGATATTCATTTGGAAGATATCATCAACAGTAAATCCCATATCATTGATACAGTGTGCATATTCATCCGTAATATGTACACCTGCAAATGTATCGTTGTCGGTATTAACAGAAACGAGTACACCTTGATCGTATAGAGGTTTCATTGGATGTTTTGCGTACGATGGTACGGTTTGACACTGTACATTAGATGTTGGACAGATTTCAAAGAGTACTTTGTTTTCTTTTGCGCGCTCTACAAGTTCTTGGTCAAAGTATACATGATGGCCATGACCAATACGTGTTACACCAAAATCCATTGCGTCTTTGACGGTATCTGGACCTTGGCTATCACCTGCATGACAAGTCATAGGTAGACCGTATTCTTTCGCCTTTGCAAATAATGGACCAAAGTTAGAAAGTGGTACAAATCCTTCTGCGCCTGCAAGGTCAATTCCGACAACACCTTTACCGAGGTATTGCTTGCATACTTCTACAGTTTCCATATTTTCTTTTTGGTTTAATGTATCAACACCTATACACATCATGCATGTAAGGATACCGATGCGAAGATTTGGATATTTTTTGAGAGCATTGTTTCTGCCTTCTAATACAGCTTCTGTTGCGTCGGCTTGGGTTAAACCTTTTTGTGTGTGGAGCTGTGGAGCGAAGCGAATCTCTGCATAGATATAGCCTTGATTTGCTAGATCTTCAATCAACTCTTCTGTAATACGAGTAATAGAAGCTTTGTCTTGCATGCATTTCAAAGGAGTATCGAACATCTTAAGATATTCATTTACATCTTTGGCATTTGCGCACTTACGAATAAAGGCTTCATAGCCTTCGATTGTATCTGCAGGCATTTGTACATTTTGTTCATGAGCAAGTTTCCATATTGTATCCATGCGGAATGACCCATCTAGATGTAAGTGAAGATTAATTTTAGGTATACGATTCAACATAATTTTTGTCCTTTCTGGTGATATGTACTTGTTGACTTATTTAAAACCCGATAATAAAATGAATTTACATGAAATCGCTTTCACTATTTTATTTTAAGAGATGACTAGCGATTTGAAAAGATTTTGGGAGGAAAATACATGAAAAATCTATTAAAGGCAGCAATGGTTGCATTGTTGTTAACACCGCTCGTTGGTTGCGGCCCTAAGGAGCCTGAAAAGCAGGGTTCCAACGCAACAGAGACACATGGAAAGAAGTACAACGTAGCATACCTAGTTAATGGTAACTTGGGTGATAAGTCATTCTTTGACTCAGCAGCTGCTGGTTTACAGACTCTTGAAAAAGATGGTCGTATCACATTAAAGACAATTGAAATGGGTGGTACAGACGCTGATAAGCCAAGATGGCTACAGACATTGTATGAAGTATCTGATTTAGGAGAGTATGACTTAATTATCTGTGGAACATATCAGATGCCTGACTTCTTAAAGGAAGTTGCTACAAAGTATCCAGATCAGAAGTATGCAATCTTTGATGACAATACTTATGCTGGCGAAAATAAGAATGTCCTCAACTTAACATACAAGCAGAATGAGTTAGGTTATATCATTGGTACATTTGCAGCAAGCATGACAACAGATACATCTGTTGAACGTATTAATCCTGAAAAGGTAATCGGTTTCGTTGGTGGTGTTGATAGTCCGGTAATCAACGACTTCTTATATGGTTACATCACTGGTGCACAGAATGTTGATCCAGAAATCAAGGTTGATACACGTTATACAAATGACTATGTAGATACAGCGATTGCTAAGGAATATGGTTTATCCATGATTAGTGATAATAAGGCTGATATTATCTGGGGTGTTGCTGGTAATGCTGGTAATGGTGCAGCTGAAGCAGCTCTTGAAAAGAATACTGCATGGTTTATCGGTGTTGACTCAGACCAGGAATCTACTTTCTCTCCTGACTTAGCAGCGATTACATTAACATCTGGTTTAAAGAATGTTGGCAACTCTCTCATTTGGGTATTTGATGAATGGGATGCAGGTAGAGAACACTGGGGAACAGAAGTTACTTTAGGCTTGAAGGAAAATGGCGTAGGTGTTGTAACTGACAAGAACTTTGACAAGTATGCTTCTCAAGCAACTAAGGACAAGGTTAACGAAGCTATTCAAGCTATCTTAGACGGTAAGGTTGAAGTTCCTACAGCATTAGGAAACACATCTAAAGATTTAGAAACATTACGTGAAAAGGTACGTCCTTAATCGTAGCGTTACAAAAGATTCATAAATTGTTTTACGTAGAAATTTAAAAGTTTCATTCAACCACGAAAAAACAATATATCTGATTAGTATCTTTGGTGATTTATGAATCCAGTTTCAGCTGCCGAAAAGTGTAGTTTTCAATAGTTTTGAAAATAACTTGGGATGGTGGTTGGAACTGGATTTTCTTTTGAAGAAAAATCATCTATATAAAAATGGAACGAGGTAAGAGATATGAACGAAGAATATGTCATTCAAATGAAAGGCATCCGTAAGATTTATCCTAACGGTGTCGTGGCAAACCAGGATGTTGACTTGAATGTACGCAAGGGCGAAATTCATGCGCTGATGGGAGAAAACGGTGCGGGTAAATCAACACTGATGAAGATGTTGTTCGGTTTGGAACAACCTACAGAAGGTGAAATTTACGTCAATGGCGAAAAGGTACATTTATCATCACCAAATGTTGCGATTTCGAAGGGTATCGGAATGGTTCACCAACATTTTATG
>JABZLU010000013.1:0-11664 GCA_015256605.1 Solobacterium sp. | reverse complement strand
GTGTTTCAGATGCGATATGTACTTTCTGCACTTTACGATTCAATGCCTTTCCTAATGAATCGTAAATCATATCCCAGGTTACAATCTCTGGATTAACAAGGTTAATCGAACGATTGATCGCATTTATATTTCCAATCAATTGGATAAAGTTATACGCAAAGTCAAAGCTGTGCATCATATGCCAGATGGATTGGCCATCTCCATGGATGATGACTGGTTTATCACTCAGAATTCTCGATACAACGCTCCAGCAATTCTTACCTTTTACACTCAATGGGAAACGGTCAAAGCCATACGTCTGTGAAGGTCTAACGATAGTGATTGGAAAGCCCTTCTTCGCTGCTTGGTTGAATACATCCTCACAAGCCGACTTATCTCTTCCATACTGTGATAAACGGTTCTTCTGTACAGAGTCTTCATTGAGAATGAAGTTATTTTCATGATTGAATACCACGACAGTGGAGATAAAGATATATTGTCTTGTATGGTTTTGGAATAAATATACACGATCTCTTGCTTGGTCTGGTGTATAGACCACAAAGTCAATAACCGCATCAAATACAGTACTTCCAATAATCTTCTGCATTTCAGCAGTATCATTGGCATCACAGATAATGTGATTCGCCATTACAGGTAATTGACGATGTCCACGATTGATAACGTATAACTCGGTATCTCGACTCTTCGCTAGCATTCCTAGTACAGCCGAAGAAATGACACCAGTACCTCCGATAATTAAAATCTTGCGCACGCTCATCCTTACCTCCCCACTATCTAAAACTAGATACAATCATTATATAAGAAAACCCCATAAAGTTGTCATCAAACATTACAGGGTTTTCTTTTAATGTGTCGTAGATAGCCAAGGGTTATTTGGATCTGGATCGGTTGGGTCCCAACCACGATTTGGGCTTGTCACATCAATTTTCGTCTGTTCAGGAGTACCTAACGGTCCTGGATTTTGTGCATCATCATAAATTTCAACCGTCACACCGAGTGGACAGTAATCATAAATCCACTTTACATCCTTCACCGAAAGCCGCACACAACCAAGTGAAGCTGATGTACCTAGCTTATTAAACTCTTCATACTCCAAATCACTTGGATTCTGCGTAAAATACGGAACAGAGTGAAATAGAATATCATTTACAATATCTGTTACATACTGACCATAGACATCTCCATACAAAGGGCGCCAACGACTGCGATTAAAGGTTTGGAAAACACCTGCAGGTGTTTCTGGTCCCACCGAACACAACATTGCCTTTACTGGTAAAGTACAACTCCCCGTCGTTTGGTCATATGCGTAAATCGTTACCGTATTAAATATACGATTAACACCAATCTTGTATGGTGTACTGATTGTAGAATCCACAACTGTCACATACGTCGTATTACTCGCTTCAAGACCATTTTTATCTTTGGCAGTTACAGTGATCGGATAAGTACCCATTGTGTTTGTATCCACAGTCCCACTCACCGTATACGTACCATTCGTTAGTTCCATACTATACGATAAGTTGCCATCAACAGGATCTTTTACAGAAGATACTAGTGACGTTACTTGAAACGCATCCCCTTTATTCACCGTGATGGCGGAATCCACCATCGTAATGATTGGTGCCGTATGGTCTTCAACATTTACAGTATACTGATACTCCTTGCGAATATCCTTATCTTTTAAAATATATGTAATTGGATATGTACCTACTTTGTGAGTATCTACAGTACCATCCACTTCTACCGTACCATGAACATCTGTAATGATATCCTTCGGATCAAAGTTAGATCCATACTCTACGTCGAGTTTTGATTCATCAATGGATAATGAAATGCCCGTAAAAAAATGACGTACACCATCGATTAACGAAGACAGTCCAAGCAATAACACACTGCCAATCGTAACGAATAACATCGCCACAGCGATAATCACCAACAGTAACCTTTTTGTATTCACTTTTCTTTTTGGTTTATTCATTTTCATCCAATGTATTGTAGCACCACTTTTCAATTTATGCATTTCTTGCGCCACATAAAAATGCATAAGACAAAATGTGTTTTGTTTTAACAACTTATGCATTTATTTGTTCATTTTTCTTGCTGTAGACTACTTATTCTAATATAATTGTTCTGTTTTTTAATTATTGAACTAGAAGGAGGACCAATTCAATGAAAAAGACTATTTCTTGGCTATTAAGTATTATGCTTGGCACCTTATTAATTTTTACAACAACTCCATCTACAACGGTTCACGCAAGTAACGATACACTACAGCCATTTTACAACAATCCATTAAATCCAAATCCAGATGCGATTTACACAGGCGGAGGTGTTGAATATTTCTTCCGTTATGCCGCAATCGATAACATTACGGGAAACAGAGCGTATTCCTCTACAAACTGGAATACAAATTCCACTATTAACTGGTATTCAACTGTTCCTAACAACTCTGATATTTACAACAGAGACTACGCACATGATATAGCTCTTTGTGGACAATTAAACAACGTCACAACAACAGATGCAAACGTAAATATCAAATTACTACTTCCTTATCATCCTAGTAGAACATTAGTACCGGATCCAGATCGTCTCACTTCAAACCCAACAACAGGTACTTACAGTTCTACACTAAGAGTGTCATACGATTCCCCTGCAGGAAACTATACGTATGATGAAATTCAAGCTCTTCCAAGTTTTGATTGGTCAACAGTTACTTCTATTAATTTCTATGGCTCTATCCGTGCTGGCGAAACATTAACTTTGGATATTCCAATGAAACTAACAACAGACGAACAAGTACAGATGAGTACAATCGTTTACTCTTATTCACCTGCACGTGAAGGAACAGCTGTACAAGCCGTTTCTTCTGCTTACCGATATAAGGTAGCTGATAAACTACACGGTGTATTTATCGGTACAATTCGTGAGAGCGACTCTACATACCGTCAAGTTCCAGCAAATATCCAGGCCCTTATGCCTGCTGTGAATTCATCAAATATTCGCTTCAACATGTTCAGCATGATGTTATCACCAGTTGACTTTACACAACCAAGCGATGGTCTTGCATTCTCCAATACTAGCTACTCTATCAATAACGAACCGATTTTTGCTGCTGTTAAGGATGAAGGTTATAGTGTACAGCGGACAAGAGCTGGAGATTTGATGACATCTTATCGTTACCTTCTAGGCTCAACTGGTCTTAACCTGATTGATACAGATGGAAATCCATTAACGACAGATACATTTGACGCAGCCGCAAATGTTCAACTCTCTCCATTCTATGTTGAATTAGTTAAAGTCTTAGATACACAAGATATCACACTTCATGTTGGTGATCCTTGGGATCCATTTGATAACCTAACATATCATCAGTTTGGTAATACAGTTATTAATACAAGTGATATTAGTATTACACATAACAATGTTGATACAACAACTCCTGGCAATTATACAATAACGTATTCTACAGAAGTAGCGCCAGGTAGATTTGTCACAAAAACTGCAAGCGTAAGAGTATTAGGGAATTCTAATGTAAATTATTCCTTCGTTAGCCAAAACGGAGAAGTATTACCTTCTGCAGTTACAGATTTACTTCCTTCTGCAGTAAACGGAATCGCACCAGGAACAGCTATCCCAGCACAAGCACCTGCACAAACAGAAATCACAGTTTCTAACGGTAAATGGGTATTTGTTGGCTATGACCATGATACTTTCACAGCAGATGGAACTGATACAACATTTATAGGTACATGGAAATTTATCCTAAGCCAAAATTCTGCTGTTTCTCCACAAACAAGTGACCATACAAACATGACTGGTTATATTTACCTACTTGCTGGAGCAGTTATTATTCTATGCTTCGCAGCATATCGTAAATTTGCTTCAAAAAAATAAAATCTAACAAAAAGAGCTAGGACATCATGTCTTAGCTCTTTCTTTCTACACTCTATTTATCGATAAATTTTTGAATCGCCTCAAAACCAATGAGTTGTTCAATCCTATCCTCATGATGAACCAACATCGTAGGCGCAATCATAATTCCTAGATTTCTACAGAGTTTCATATTCTTCTCTGCTTCTATAACTTCATACGCAAAGTCTTTCTGCGCCATGTATTCTTTGATGAGTTTGCACTTTGGACAGTTTTTTGTCGTGATTAATTGTGGAAGTTTACTCATCTTTCGTTAACAGCCTCTTGGTACAAATAACCTTCAATTGGATAATCACGATTGCATGTATTCAACGTGATATATGGAATAGTATAGTTTTCCATAATCCGCTCTAAGAGTACCGCAATTCCTTTTGCGTCATACTCATTCTTTGCAAGGCGCACATTGAAGATGGTTCCACCGGTATAGATTTCCTGCATGCGATTCTGTATATCTAAGCGCGTAAATAAATCCACATTCCCATCGATTGGTAACTCCGTACTACCTGTGTAGTATGGTGTATCACCTTGCATCGCAATCACCATATCAGGATATTCGTTTTTATCCTTTAACGCAAAGCGATGTGAGATATCTCCTGCCGCTACTGCTTCAATGCTGAAGAGTTCATGATGG
This sequence comes from Solobacterium sp., assembly GCA_015256605.1. Classification (GTDB taxonomy): domain Bacteria; phylum Bacillota_I; class Bacilli_A; order Erysipelotrichales; family Erysipelotrichaceae; genus Bulleidia. The sequence goes on along the minus strand of JABZLU010000013.1, from coordinate 7,100 downwards.
TCTGCTTGATATTCCTTTAGACGCTTACGTACATGCATGAGTACATTCTCCGCAAAGTCCTGTGCCTCTTCTGTATCTAAGCCCTTTTGAATCCACTTTGCATTCATGCATGCTTCATTCATACCTACGATTCCAATCGAAGAGAAATGATTATCGAAGCTGCCAAGATAATGCTTGGTATATGGATAGAGTCCTGCTTCTAAAAGACTTGCAAGGACTTGACGCTTTGTACTTAAAGAACGAGCAGAGATATCTAATACCTTATCTAGATGTTTCAAGAAGTCATCTTCATCTTTTGCAAGATAGGCAAGTCTAGCCATATTAATGGATACAGTCCCAATCGTTCCTGTATTCTCTCCATACGCAAATAAACCACCTGTCTTCTTAAATAGTTTCTTTGCATTAAAATGAGTGCCGCTAAAGATACTACGTGCATTCTTCTGCTTTAAATCACCATTAATAAAATTCGCAAAGTATGGAAGACCTGTCTTTACAGTAACATCTAATAACAATTTTGCATTCTCACTATTCCAATCAAATTTCTTAGTGATTGCATATGTTGGAATCGGGAAGGAGAATATATTACCTTCCGCATCACCTTCTAAGATAACCTCAAGGAAAGCACGGTTGATAATTGCCATTTCATCCTGACAATCACCATACGTAAAGTCCTGTTCCTCACCACCGACAATCGCTGGACGCTTTGCAAGATCTTCAGGAACTGTCCAATCAAAGCAGATATTCGCAAATGGAGAAATCGTTCCCCAACGAGATGGTGTATTTAACCCATAGATGAGTGTCTGCATGCTTTGCTTTACTTCATCAAATGATAAATGATCCATGCGTACAAACGGAGCTAGGTATGTATCAAAGGATGAGAAGGATTGCGCTCCAGCCCACTCATTCTGCATAATCCCAAAGAAGTTTACAATCTGATTACAGATGGTTATCAGATGCTTTGCAGGAGCGGAAGAAGTCTGCTTCGCTACCCCACCTAAACCTTGTTGGATCAACTCTTTTAAAGACCAACCTGCATTACATCCTGTTAACATATTCAAATCATGAATATGAATATCACCATCACGATGTGCATTAGCAACCTCTTCATCATATACTTCACTCAACCAATAATTGGTGGTGATGGAGGCTGAGTTTGATAAAATCAAACCACCAACAGAGTATGTTGTATTCCCTTTGCTGTGTTGATTTCCAGTATTGATATAATTATCCACAACAGAATGATAATCGAATGTCGTGTTTGTAATATTACGTACATTTTCACGCTGCTTACGATAGAGAATATAAGCTTTTGATACATCCGCATATCCAGATTCACTTAATACTTTCTCTGCACTATCCTGAATCTTTTCTACGTCGATTAAACTATTCTGAATCTTAGGTTCAAAATCACTGGTAATACGTAGCGCAATCAAATCAATTACACTATCGGTGTATTCACGATCACATGCATCAAATGCTTTACGAATTGCACTTGCGACCTTCTTGATGTTAAACGCGGCAGTACTGCCATCTCTTTTCTTTACACGATACATCAGCTACACCTCCTTTGCCAATCTTAATTCCACAACCTTCACATACGGTTCAACTGCTTTCTTCATCTCTTCCATTTCTTTTGCAGTATATGCATGCAAGTCAGGTTGAATCACTTTATCCGAAGAGATAAATTGTTGTAATACATAATGCGCATCACTACCAATAAACTTGGCAATCTTTATTAAATCATCAACCGTATGAAATTCCTTTACAACAGTTGTTTTAAATTCATGTTCTACTTTATATTCTTGCAGTAAGCGTACGCTTTCTGAAATTGGATGTTTGTATTCTACATCCGATTTCAGTCCACTGGTTAATGGATACTTCTCTGCGCTATTTTTCATATCTAGTGACACAAAATCTACCAAGCCTTCTTCCAATAGTACTCCTAGCTTCTCATTGTTTGTACCATTCGTATCCAGTTTCACTGCGTAGCCTAGTTCTTTAATCTGGCGAATAAAAGGGATGAGTTCTTCTTGTAATAATGGCTCTCCACCACTGATAACCACACCATCCAGTAGGCCACTGCGCTGATTGAGGTATGAAAGAATTTCCTCTGGTGTAATATAACGATATTTCTCTGGAATAAACACAAGATCTTTCTGATTACAGAATGGACACTTCATATTACATCCAGCTGTATAGATTGTCGCCGCAACTTTCCCAGGGTAATCCGTAATCGTTGTCTTTTGTAAAGCACCAATTTTTAATGTATGAAACGCAGCTGGCTCGCTAGATAAAATAGTACGAGAGTTCTCACAGGCAACATTTAGCATTTCCTCGAACTGATCGAAATCAACACCACTAGCTAGTGCTGCACGACATTGATTACGAAAATCATATACTGCCGTCATCATTGCGGATGCTTTATCAGTAGTATGCAAATGCTTCATACGATGGTCTTTTTCATCCTGTACTGCACTTACATATCCCTGCTCAATCAGACGCTGAATACTCTTCGTTGTTGTACCTTTATCCACTTCACTGATACGTGTAACATCTTGCATTGTAATGCCTTCATTCTCATTGATAATCAATAAAAATGTTAATTGGCCGGAGCCAATATCATATGGCGCCAGCATCTTATCAAAATATTTTTGTGTATTGCGAAACAATACTGATAAATTCAAAATAAAATTACTCGTATCACTCATTTGGGATTGGAGCTCCTTATAGTTAGTATTTTATCATATTATTCTCTATTCAAACCCTCGTTCAAATGAAAAGTTCCGAAACATTTACTGTTCCTCGGAACTTGATTTACCATCTGGCAAAAAGTGTTCAAAAATAAAGTAATCAAAATACTTGCGGCTTTCTTCTAATTCCTGTTGGGATCGTATTGTCCAAGCTACTGCAGGATTTTTAAATAAACGATGACACAACATGCGTGAAAGATTATGACGGTTATGATGGTTATACGCAATAAAGTTTGGTCTTGTAATAAAGTTTGTTAGAAGATACTGCATAATCGTACTTGCGATACGTATCTTTCCTTTTGCTTGTGCGTTAGGACGTTCTGCGAGTTGACCACGAATAATCTCAGGACGATTCTTACGATACCAGTTTACACAAGCAGGATGAAATGACTCCACACAATATAAACCATGATATTTTCGCAACAACAAATCAACCTTACTACACAATGCATTTGTGTCAGTTGATGAATTGGCTACCTTTAATTCCACAATCAAAGGAACTTTTCCATCTACCAATTTTAATACATCTTCAAATAGAGGAACCTTCTCTTTGCTTTTTAGTAAGTGGCATCTCTGTAATTCATCCAATGTTAATTCCGTAAGTATTTTATTAACAACCGCATCTTTTTCATCACGTAATAATCTACCAGTCTTTCCATCGTGAAAGATAACAGGTACACCATCTTTGGTTAGTTGCACATCTAGTTCAATACCATAACCATTCTCTACTGCTTTTGAAAAAGCAGCCATTGAATTCTCTGGAATATTACTTTGTGCATCATGCAAACCACGATGCGCATAATAGTGATGACGGAATCCTTCCCACTTTTCATCATTAAGATTCTGGGGATGAATCATCCATAGATAAAGTAAACAAATACAAATTAAGATAATCATACCAATCATTGTATCTTACTCCTGGCTAATAAACACAAAGTGTGTATCATCAGAAAGCTCTGTATCATAGTAATAATGTTCATTAAATTTCTTAATGTCTTCAGGATCAGTGATATGATTTTTTGCCATATACCAAATCATATCTCCACGTGCCATCTTTGCCTTGGTCGCCTTTGTAATTAGCTTTCCATTCTTGAATTCGCCAAAGATAATATTGATCATTCGATCATTTTCTTGAAGATAATCTTTAATACAACGTGAATACTCTTCAGACGCAAGATTGATAATCACATTGTCATTGAGTTCACGATAGAGCGCATCATTCCAATAGTCATATAGGTTACAACCATCCGGAAATACCGATAACATTTCCAAACGATATGGTGTAATACCATCCATTGGCTTTAATACACCATAGAAACCAGAAAGAATACGAAAGTACTCTTGAAGATAGTCAAGTTCATCCTGACATAGAGAAGTCGCAGATAAATGTTGAAACGCAAGGCCACTATAGCTAAATAGTGCAGGTGAAAGATTCTCATGTAAGTTCATCGTTTCAATTCGTTTCATATTTTCAGCCAAGATTTTATCATTACAACGGTACATATGTTGTAGTTGTTCAGCACTCATTCCACGCAGTTTTTCTAGTAAGGCTTCTGTCTTTGAAAGGAAAGCTGGTGTTGTTTTTGGAGCTAAGTCTTCATCTTGAATCATCTTTTTTGTTGGAGAGAATATTATTTTCATGTTCCTATTATATAATAAATGCAGAAATGGTGAGGATTACATGCAAAAATTTAATTCATTAATTGATACAACGATAGATACAAAACTAGAGAGTCTACTCCTACAACGCAAAGCACCTCTAAGTGAAGAAGGTATGCAAAAGATACTAGAAGAGTTAACACTCTATATGTCAGGTGACCGTCGATTCTATGTTGCCTTCTATCCAAAAGAAGACGCAATCAAAAATGATAGTATTCAAGCATCTGATATTGACCGTGTTGATTTAATGCAAGCGACTGATGGTGAAAAATATCTTCCTGTATTTTCTACATTAGAAGGACTACGAAAATTTAAACCAACACTACAAAAAGATGAACAGATCTACATCGTCACAAAACAAGATATACTAGATTTCTTAAATATAAACACTAAGGTTGCGGCAGCTGTATTAAATCCTCTTGAGGATGACCTATTATTGTATCGCATGCAACTACAGAATCTCATTCAAGTACAAGCTGAACAACTATAAAAATAAGCCTGGGATAAACATCTCGGGCTTTCTTTTAATATTTACTTTTCCTATCCATGTATGCATGGAAATTACGGAATATATCCTCTTGAAAAGATATATCTTCTTGACTGATTTCATCTTGTCTTGCAAAGAAGTTTTGTTGTGCATATTGAAATACCTTCTGTTCCAGACGTATGAGTTCTTTAGATATCTGTGCATCTGGACAACGTGTATCAAACATGTGGAAACAACCCTCGTACTCCTTTAACATGATTGTCACACCAGCTTTATATAGGTGTTTCATATAGGTTACTGTTTCTTCATGAAACAGTCCTAATGTTCCCACAACCGTAAATGTTGGTGGTAGATTACGAAAATCTTTTAATCGTGCAGGTGCACAGTATACCGGTACATCCTGTAGGTTCCGTTTATATAACTGCCAATGGAAATACTTCTGTGAAGTAGTCCAAGCTAAAGTTTCTTGTTTATTTTCACTAGATGGGCGATCATCAATCATTGGATACAATGGCATTTGGAATGCAATCTTCACTTCATTCATATCACGTGCATATACAGATAACGCAGCCACCAAACACCACCTGCACTTTCACCACCTACAAATAGTTGATGTGGGTTAATTTGTAACTTGCATGCATGTTCCTTCATCCACTTAAGTGTTAGATAAGCATCTTCTAAGGCTGCCGGGTATGGAGCCTCATAGCTCTTACGATAATCCGGTAGTACCATGACTACGTTTCCATTTGTTAGGAAACGTTCTGCATATGGATAGCACTCTTCTGGTAGTGCTGTTCCATATCCACCGCCATGAAGCCATAAAAGACCTGTACATTCTTCTTTGCTAAAATGATTTGGATACACAATACAGATGCGCAAAGTAGATCCATCATTTCTAAGGATTTCTTGTTCTTCCATGTGTGTAGTTTTACCAAACCATTTTCCATAAAACTTACGTTTTAGATTTCTATCACGTTCTCGAATTGCTGTAATCGAATTGAGTAATGGTTGATTGTTTAACACTACATTTGCGTATTTCCGTAAATCGCGATGAATCATATCCGTTGTTATTTTCATCATTCCCCCGATAGCGTATTTATTTTATCATAAATTACTATTTCAAATGATGTCATTCACCCTGTCTTAAAAACATCTTTAATTCTGCTAATCTTTTCATTGCAGTTTTACGACCTTCTTCATAGACTGCACGAATTCTTGTACGATCATGTTCAATTCTGCCGATGTTTAATGCAGTTTCTGGTTGAATTACAAAGACATTATTCTTCGCAACCTCTTCTTTGATATACGCAATCGTATCATTATACGTTTCATGACGTAACTCTAAATCACGCACCATATTTGGATACTTACGATACTTTGCACGAATTGCCCTCATCATTGGCTGTGGCTTTTTTACATAATTCTCTGGTTGTGTTAAGACAATTACATTCTTTTCATATCCCATCTCTTGAAACTTCTTAATCGGGATGGAATCCGAAATACCACCATCTAGATAGATATGTCCATTGATATGTACTGGACTTGCAAATATTGGCATTGACGCAGAAGCGTGCACAAAGTCCAGCGATTCATTATTGATATCCTTAACATCGTAATAATATGGTTCACCACTTTCGATATCCGTTGCGACCAAATAGAACTTCATTGGATTCTTAGAGAACGTTGCGGCATCCATTGGATCTAACTTTTCAGGCAATGTATGATAGCAGAACTCCGCATTGAAGAAGTCTCCTGTTTTAATCCATGATTGAACACTTGCGTATCTTGGATCTTTTGCGTATTTCATGTTATAGCGGAATGTACGACCAATCTGCTTACTCTTTATATTTACACCAAAGCACGCACCTGCAGATACACCAATTGCGCCATCAAATGTAATATGGTTTTCCATTAGCACATCGATGACACCTGCTGTAAAGATGCCTCGCATCGCACCACCTTCAAGAACTAGTCCTTTTTTCATACTTCATCACCTCAATGCGGTAAGTTTATCATAATTTTTTCTGATATCTTTTTGTTAAGCTCAATATTCACCAAAATAACATAATTCATTACTTTCCGAATATATCACCGGCATGCATATGTTCTAGAACAATATCATCCTGATTCATCTTAATTAAACATAGTCCCAAGCTAATTAAACGAATTAATTTTTCACTCTCGTGAGCATCATCGATATGAAA
>JABZLU010000139.1:0-3372 GCA_015256605.1 Solobacterium sp. | reverse complement strand
TCTAAAGACATCATATTAAAAAAGGGAACCTTCACCAACAATAAAATCAAAAGAGGAACTTTCAAAAATAATTGAGGTGTAAAAATTAACTAATGAGTTTTTCATCTATTTTCATTCTAGCGTTGACATTTTTCACTTCAAAAAGTATTATTTATGAGCATATGTTCAATATATAGTAATTTGGAGGTGGCATGAATGAAGAGAACATACCAACCAAGCAAGAAAAAGAATAAAGCTACACACGGCTTTAGAGCCCGTATGGCTACTGTGGGTGGACGTAAAGTTATCAACAGACGTAGAGCTAAGGGAAGAAAGGTCTTATCTGCTTAAGAAGCCACCATTGGTGGTTTTTTTCTTACTGTAGAGGTTAGAGATGAAAGTAAAGAATCGAATTAAAAAAGCGGAAGAATTCCAATCTATGATTAAAAAGGGGGCAAAGGTTGTCAATCAGTCGTTTGTCGTCTATCATCAGCCTAAAGAAGGAGATGAAGCTCGTATTGGAATTTCTGTATCTAAGAAACTAGGAAATGCCGTACATCGCAACCTATATAAGCGTCAGGTTCGTATGATGTGCTATGAATTGGTTGATTTTAAAAATACAAATTACGATATGGTCTTAATTATCCGCTTCAACTATTCTTCTCTTAGCTATGAGGAGAATAAAAATAACTTGGAAAAACTATTAATAAAGGCTAAAATTAAATAGTTGAAACATAAGGAGAAAATATGAAATTTACCCCTCGTACAAAGAAACTACTTGCCTTGATGGCAATTGTGACAATCGTAGTGACAGCTACAGGTTGTACAGCTCCAAAGGATGCCAATGGACACATTATTTTGATTTCTGAAAGCACAACTTTTGGTGAAATCTTCCAAACTGAAAACTGGTTTAATGCCTTATTTGTTTGGCCTCTCAGCTGGGTATTAAACAAATTAGCACCAGTCATCACAGTAGGTGGAGCAATCGCTGTCGTTACTGCGGTTGTAAATGGTTTACTAGCAGTATTTACATTGAAGTCTCAGATGGGCATGCAAAGAATGCAAATGTTGCAGCCTGAGTTAAATAAGATTCAACGTAAATATGAAGGTCGTGATGATCAAGCATCTAAGATGCGTATGGCTCAAGAACAACAGCAGTTAATGAATAAGTACAACGTTAACCCTGGTTCTATGATGTTAGTACAGTTTATTCAGTTACCAATCATCATGGCAATGTTCATGGCTATCCAACGTGCAGAAGCAGTTGTCAATGGTACATTCTTAGGAATGAACTTACAGGTAAAGCCTAGCGAAGCATTTGGCTTACTATTTAAAGGTGATTTCAGTGGATTTCCATACATCATCTTGTTCTTATTAATGGCTGTTACACAGGTTATCTTAGTATTATTACCAATGTACTTCCAAAAGAAGAAGGCTGCTGCAGAAGCTGCGAAACATCACCGTAAGCCAGAACCTACAAATAACCAAAACGTCATGATGCAGATGTACATGATTGTTATGGTACTTGCATTCGGTTTAATGTGGCAATCAGGTATGTCCTTATTCTGGTTTATCCGTAACATCGTAGATATTATTAAGACAATTATTGTCCAAAATATCATGGAGAACAATTCACAGAAAGAAGGCTTAAGATAATGCAAATCTATACTGCAAAAACACTTGAGGAACTTCTACAAAACGCCGCTGAAGAAAAGGGTGTTACAATCGATGAATTAGAATACACAGTTGTGGAAGAGAAAAAAGGATTATTAGGAATTGGTAATTCTGTATCCGCAAAGGTATTCAGTTCTGAAGATGTAAAAGAATTTATCTTTGACTACTTAGGTGAATTCTTTACACATATTGATTTAGATATTGAAGTTGCGTTAGAAGAACTAGATGATAGTTATGTAATCAATCTAAATTCCGATAACAATGCCATTCTCATCGGTAAGATGGGTAAGACATTAGCTGCATTCAATACTGTATTACGTGCTGCTGTAAACGCCGAATTTGAAAAGCGCATTGATGTATTAATTGACATCAATCACTACAAAGAAGAGCGCTATTACAAGATTCGTTCAATGGCAAAGCGTATCGCAAAACAGGTACAACGTTCAAAGGTTGATGTAGAGCTTGATCCAATGCCAAATGATGAAAGAAAAGTCATCCACAAGGTATTAGGTGATTGGCATAACATTAAGACAGAATCAGAGGGTGAAGGAAGTTATCGACACATCTGTATTCGTTACGTCGCTGATGAACCACAGGAAGAAATTCCAAACATGTCTGAATAAGAATTCCTTAATTGGAATTCTTTTTTTATTGTCGTATATAAAATTTTACAAAGTGAAATACATATTTCTTGTTTGAGAAAAGCGTTAGAGTTATAATATTGGTGAAATTAATCACAAGTATATACCGGTAATACTATGATAATTCCATATAATTCATTTAAAAAAGGAGATAAGTTTTATGTCTGAAACGCAAAAGGAGACTTTAGGTTCATTCATTTTAAAGGTCTTAAATGGCGCAACAATCGCAATTGTTGTCGCGTTAATTCCTAACGCAATTCTCGCTACATTCTTAAAACCATTCGCTTCAAATCCATTATTTGCCAATTGGTTACACATCGTTCAAGTATTTCAATACTTCACACCATTAATGGCTGGTTATTTAATTTCCATGCAGTTTAAACTTAATCCAATTCAATCTTCCTGTGTAGGTGGTGCTGCCTATATTGGTTCAGGAGCGTGGAAATTCGTAGAAGTAACAATGGATGGAAATGTTACAAACATCTTCCGTTTAGCAGGTATTGGCGATGTTATTAACACAATGTTAACAGCAGCTTTAGCAATTCTAGTTATTCGTTTAATCAGCGCTAAACTTGGTTCTCTTAACCTCGTATTCCTTCCAATTATTGTTGGAACAGGTGTTGGTTGGGTAGGTACTTTAACACTTCCATACGTTTCTATGATTACTTCTCTGATTGGACAGGGAATCAACTCATTTACAACATTACAACCAATTTTGATGAGTATCTTGATTGCGATGTCATTCTCACTTATTATCATTAGTCCACTTTCTACCGTTGCGATTGGTTTAGCAATTGGTTTAACAGGCATTTCATCTGCTGCCGCAGGTATGGGTGTAGCTTCCGCTGCTGCCTTACTTGTATGGGCATGTGCAAGAGTCAATAAGCCTGGTGTTCCTATCGCCATTGGTTTAGGTGCGATGAAGATGATGATGCCTAACTTCTTAACAAATCCTATTATCGGATTACCAGTTGCGATTACAGCCGCAATTAGTTCTCTGAGGGTACCAATCTTCCAGATGGTTGGAACTCCAGCATCTGCAGGATTTGGATTTGTTGGTCTTGTTTCTCCATTAGCT
>JABZLU010000138.1:0-3377 GCA_015256605.1 Solobacterium sp. | reverse complement strand
TTCTAATAAAGAACGATAGTTTTGAAAACGTCTTTGTAATGTCCGCAAGGACATATGATACTGGTATGCAATATCTTTTTGTCTAACTCCATCAATGTAGTAAGACACAAACATATCCATTGCCATCTTCCCATGTACCACTTTCATGTAATGCATGATCTTCTCCACTTGTTCGACTTGTGTTGAAACTGCTTGGTATTGTTTCTGAAGCATTTCATCTGATGATTGTTTCATCTTCATCTCAAGTGCTTGTTGTAACTGTTTTTGTAATGGATATGCTTTGCATAAATCCTTAAAATAGTCTTTCTTTCTACACATAATACCCTCCACTTTTTCTATACACATTTCGTTACATGTTCCCATAGAAAAAGCTGAGTATCACTCAGCTAGAAAGTAAGGTCTTTACCTGTTAATAGATGGTACGCTTCCAAGTACTTCGCAATTGTCTTATCAATTACTTCTTGCGGTAAGCAGTAATCACTATTGGGATTTTGTTTTAACCAGTCTCGAACAAACTGTTTATCGAAGGATGGCTGTCCTTTACCTGGTGCATATCCTTCAACTGGCCAGAAACGACTTGAATCAGGTGTTAACATTTCATCTGCCAAAACAACTTCACCATGTTCATCAAGACCAATTTCAAACTTAGTATCCGCGATGATTATGCCCTTTGTACGTGCATATTCGGCACATTTCTTATAAAGCGCAATCGTGTAATCTCTTAACTTTTGTGCATACTCTTCACCACGTTCTGGGTATGCTTTCTTTAAGATTTCAACAGACTTTTCATAACTAATATTTTCATCATGTTCACCAATCTCTGCTTTTGTAGATGGCGTATAAATTGGCTCAGGAAGTTGATCACATTCTTTTAAACCATCTGGTAATTTAATATTACATACCGTCTGATCCTTTTGATAACTTACCCAACCAGAACCTGTGATATATCCTCTTACGATACATTCAATTGGTAACATCTCTAACTTCTTACACATCATTGATCTACCCGCAAATTTCTCATTGCGGAAAAATTCTGGCATCTGTTGTACGTCAGTAGTAATCATATGATTTTTTACAATATCTTTTGTTAGATCAAACCAAAAACGTGACATTTGTGTTAAAACAATTCCTTTGTTTACTACCTGATTCTTTAAAATGACATCGAATGCAGAAATACGGTCGGTCGCTACCATAATTAAGGCATCATCAGCGTCATAGATTTCACGTACTTTGCCTTCTTTGATTGGTGCATATTGTTTCATGATGTTCTCCTCCTTAATGAAACACGATTGATAAACAATTTAAACAGAAAAACGGCATTCAAAGAATACCGCTTTACATTTCAATATAGCCATTCTCATCAGCTGGCTTAGAAAGCGCGATGATGAACTTATAAATTCCATAGATTGCTGGGATACCTGTCCAGCAGAAAATAAGTGAAAGCATACCCGCACGCGTATTTCCGGCATAGAATTCTTGAGCGCCAAAAACACCTAAGAAGAACGCAAGAAGAGCGTACACAATTTTATTGACACCACGGCCATTCGTTTGGTTAGTAAAAATACTTTCAGCCTTAGTGATAATGATACTATCATCATTGCGATAGATATTAACATAATCACCAATTCTTGGTGAGAAGTTAAAGTATGCAATATCGAATTCTTCTAAGCTTCCATCAGTCTTGCCAACAGATACAATACGATTTTCAATACGAATAATTTTATCCATATCTAACCTCCAATGTCCATATTATACATTATCATGACTTGCTTGTCATAATTGTCATTGATTTTGGATGAATTTCAATAGTGACTGCGCGATGTTTACCACCGTCCTCTCCATCCAATGTCCATGCAGTATCTTCTTCACAGATAAATTCAATCTTATCTGTTTTGAATGCATGTACATATTTAGGATCAATATTGCCTGTCGCTACACCAGTTAATACGTTATGTAATACTTCAAGATTATCTAAAGCAGCGACTAACAATACTTCAAACTTTCCATCATCTAGTGTGGAATCTTCATAGAATGGAAGCTTAAATCCACCAACAGATGGTGAATTAGAAATAGCGCCAAAGACAAATGTTCCTTCTTCCTCAACTCCATCATGAATAAACTTCATCTTTGTACGATTCGAAAGACTTGCCGGAAGATTTCCTAACGCATTGAGTACATATGCGCCATATCCAAGTATCTTCTTGGATTCACGAGATGTTTCATAGCTCGTTGCGGTAAATGCTCCAAAAGCAGCTACGTAGTTAAAATATTTACCGTTAAAGCAACCAACATCATAAGAAAATGGCTTACCAAAAGCTATTGTACGACAATAGGATTCAATTGTGCCTTCTCCATCAATTGCTTTACTAAAGTCATTGGTTGTACCACCTGGAATATAACCAATTGGTAAGTGAATATCCTGATGCATCATAATATTCACAACACGGTTGAGTGTCCCATCTCCACCATATACAACTATTATTTCAAATTCAGCTGCGTGAGTAATTAATATCTCTTCAGAACCCAAGCCTTTATCTGGCATAATTGGAAACACTGTTACTTCACAATCAAAGATTGTTAGATTCTTGATAATATCAAAGACAATCTTTTCAATTGCGCTGTTGCCTGCTTCAGGATTGAATAAGAACATTACTTTTTTCTTCATAGCATCACCTACTTCATCTTTATTCTATCACTTTCATACAATGAAAAAAGGAGATTTCTCTCCTTCATAGATTTGCTAAGCTTCTACCTTCCAAAGGCCATGTAGGTTGCAGTATTCATAAGCTGCTACAACTTCATCACCTTCTGCTAATACAAAGTCAGCGACTGGTTGGTCTGTAGGTAATAATGCCTTGCGTTGTACGCCCTGCTTTGTCTCTAAAGCAATGAACTGAATAGAATGTTCTTCAGTCATTGGGTGGATAACAGAACCAACAACTACATGAACCTTGTTACCATCAACTGTGATAACTGGTACATGCTTTTCACCTGCAGCGTCTGTTGAGTTAGCCTTTAATTCAACCATTTCTCCGCCTTCGGATGTAAATGTTGTATCATTTCCTAATACTACTTCGACAATTTCCTTTGTTGCTTTGTTAATGTAAAATTTCATGTTCACTCTTTCCTCCTAATATTTATTGGGCTGATGATTTATAGGAACGTGATGCGAATTCATGATCCAATAAGTATAGGGCTTTAGGATCACTTCCAAATAATTCCATCTTTTGAATTAAATCAGCTGCGTTCTTTTCTTCTTCTGCTTGTTCAGAGATAAACCAATCTAAGAACTGTGTTGTACGGTAATCATTTACCTTGCTTGCTTCAGCATAGATTGCATTGATAGATGCTGTGATGAACTTCTCATGAGCATAAGC
>JABZLU010000137.1:0-3400 GCA_015256605.1 Solobacterium sp. | reverse complement strand
ACTTTTGACATTCACCTCAAAACTATTCATTAATGTAATCATCTGCGGAAAGACAAAACCATTAAACAAATACATTCCAAAAAACATCACAAATAACATGACAATCGGATAGATCATATCCTTCATCATCTTAAGCTTTGTTTGTTCTTCATGACTTGCAAGTTCAATTGAAATCCGCATACTATCAAGTACTGGCAGATAACGAATAAAGTTATCAAAGTACTTTCTATAACAAACCGGCAATAGTGAAGAAAATGCATCTTTAAACGTCTGTCCTTGTTCAAGTTTTTCCAATACATGCTTGATATGCTGTTTATTTCTTTTTGTCTTCAAAATTTGTAATGTATCGGTAAAACTAAACCCATTTTCCATCAAACTTACAATTCCTTGGCATTCTAGTTTATCAAAGCGAGTATTCCTCAAGACAATCCGACGCAATATATCCCTTCTTAACTGCATTTTGTAATTGTTTTTGGAGTGTGATAAACGTTTCGGAAACACATCGATGTTCCAAGGCATAAGCCACCTCCTTCCGGTTCATATATTCATACACACCCGAGCGTTTTCCAGCTCCAAAATTGAATAAGCGTTGATTAGAAATGCCTATCAGCACATCTTTCAATTGATACATATCCACCCCTAAATCTAATAGACGATCAATCGCAGACATACAATTTTGACTATGTAAACTCGTCACCACCAAATGCCCTGTTAGTGCACTACGCACTGCCATTAAGGCGGCTTGACTATCACGAATTTCTCCAATCATGATGATATCCGGATCATGTCTCATGAGTTGTTTAATACCCTCGTCATAAGATAAATGTTGGTGGTCATTGATCTGTATTTGCACATAGTTTTCGTGATATACCTCAACCGGATCTTCCAGAGTAAATATCTTCTTTCCCTTAGTTTCATTGAGAATGGTATAAAGCGTTGTTGTCTTACCAGAACCTGTTGGTCCAGAAAATATAAAAAGCCCTGATGTATGTTTTGTAATATTTCTTAGCCATATCGAAGTATCATAATCAACTGTTAAATCTTCAATATGTAGAGGTGAATGCTGATTCAGAATACGTAGCACACCTGATGTATTGTGATAACTTGAAACTAGCGCAAAGCGTAAAGATACTGGTTGCCCATCGATTTCCATCTCAAATCTTCCCGTTTGTGGATGGTGGATATCTGATAAGTCTAGATTTGCTTTATACATCAGATAACGAAATAAACGAATATCATCTTCTTTTGGGACCATTTGCTTAACATCCTGTTCAATCTTCATCTCGATACTCAAACTTTCCTTAGGATATGTTTTTAGATGAAAATGGATATCGGTCACATGAAACTCCATCGCTATTTTTAAACACTCAATCAATCGTTCTTCCATAGTAGTCCTCACACTTTTGTATTCACTAAAAATACGAAAACTCCATAAAAAAATGTTCGATTTTCTCGAACATTAGTATTCATAGTTTAAATCAAATTTTCCATCCGACTTCTGTACAATCAGATAATAGTAACCTGGAGGCGTCTGTGTCGTTTGATCATATTCTCCATATCCTTCAATATTTACCATTTCCGCAATAAGGTTCTGTTCTAAATCATATAGTTTTGCCACAAAAGTACCTTGACCTGTATGCTTACCATAGATTCTTAGACTTCCTGCATTAAGATAGAAACGCACAATGTAAAGTCCTCCAGAATTTTGAATCTCCGTTGCCTGTTTACTCGTGGCAGAATCTGGATCATCGACCGTTGTTGGTAAATCAAATTCCTTTTCTTTTTCATCCTTCGGTTTTTCAACAGTATTATCAGTAGGTATTGTCTTCTCCTCAATCATCTGTGTAATACGATGATCAACAGCCCCAAAAGAGCTCTGCAAGTAGATAATATCATCATGGTCATTCTTATTGATGGAAACCGTATAGAGAGAGACCTGTTGGGTCATTGTACGTCCATTTTTCTGATACGTGTATATACCATAAACATTGTTACCCTTTATAATTGTCTGGGTGACAGTACATTCATACTGTGGAAACTGCTTCTTTAGTACAGACTCCACCAATTTTTGTGCATCTGCATCTTTAAAATCAGTTGTAGAAATCGAAATCTGATCTTCCTTCGCTACGTAGCTTGATTTGTCTTGATGACAACCTACCAGTAATACCGAACTTAAACATAAACCAATTAAAAATTTCTTCATATTACTTCCTCACTTCTATTCTACACGAAACTAAGATAAAACAACTTTGATTTATTCTAAAAGTAAGAAATCATATAGGGATTATTACGAACTTCAATTCCTATTGTACTTGCAGGTCCATGCCCTGGGTAAATTTGTAAATCATGTGGAAGTGTCTTGAGATAATCCAGTGTATCACGCATCTTCTCATCACTACCAGAATATAAATCTGTTCTACCACAACTAGACGCAAATAGCGTGTCGCCTGTAAAAAGAATATTCTTATAGCGAACACAGATACTACCATCCGTATGGCCAGGTGTATGATGAATTTCTAAAGAAAATGTTCCAATCTTAATTTGTTTCTCATTTAAATCATGTATTGGCGCATATACAGGTGCACTATAGCCATAATGTCCAGCGTTACTTGGTAATACAAGTGGTAAATCATGATGATCCATAAAAACAGGACAGTTGTATACATCACACAAATCATCCACAGCCCCCGTATGATCAGAATGTCCATGTGTCAAAACAATACCATCAACAACTTCATCTTTGCCAACACACTCCATAATCTTCTTGTAATATCTTCCTGGATCAACAAAGAGCACATGACCATTATCATGTAATACATAAGAATTCTCTTCAAATTGACCAATTGGTAATATATCTAATCTCATACAAAATATAAAAAAATAACCAACAAAGGTTATTTCTTCTCCTTATGCAATGTCATTTTGCGTAAACGTGGACAGTACTTCTTAACTTCCAACTTTTCTGGGTGCTTACGCTTATTTCTTGTAGTGATGTAGTTTTCTTCACCACATTCTGTGCATACCAAGATTACATTCTCTCTTGCCATTGTTAATAATCCTCCTAAGATTTTGCATGATGAGTATATCATATTCATAAATCAATTCCAAGTGCTTTATGGTTTTATGAGATGAAAAACTCGATAAAATTTTATAATCGTGGGATAATAGTACTCATAAAGGAGAAAAATAATGAAACGTACTGAAACACGTGCTTTATTTGTAGGAAATGTCCAAATTGGTGGTCAAAATAAATGTGTCTTACAATCCATGACAAATGTCCCTGCAAAGGATGTAGAGCGCTCAGTCGCGCAAATCAACGAACTAGCCGCAAATGGCTGCGAACTTGTTAGAACAGCCGTATTAGATGAAGAAGATGCGCGTGCTATTCCAGCAATTAAAG
>JABZLU010000136.1:0-3440 GCA_015256605.1 Solobacterium sp. | reverse complement strand
ATACACAATTGTATTCCGATGCGTAAATAATTCTGCTGCAGTTTCAATTACAGAATGATTTTTTAATTCATAATAATATAATGTTTCACAATAAACTGTATGATTTTCTTTATCGTATTCATACATTTTTTATATACATCAGGCACTAAATCAAACCTGCTTTTCATCTGGTCCAACATCATACGTAAACGATATTCTTCCGTATAGAATACTTTGGCAGAGAAGGTCTTAGTTTGTAATAATGAGGAAACCTCCAATATTTGTTTATATACTTTTGGTAATTCGTAGATATCTTTTATAACACCGGAGATAACAACACATACTTGAAATTCCTTTGCGATGGTCTCAAGTATTTCAACTTGTCTTTTTTCATGTATGAAAAGCAGAATATTTTTCTGATATAAGAAAGGGCATGTTCCTGCTAATGCAGATTCTAACTTTGCGTCTAATGAACGGTATGACATCTGTAGATTTGTTCTATTTGATACGTCGATGAGCGCAAGGTGTCCTTGATCCATTTGTTCAAGCCAGGTATTCGCTATCTGTAGTTTAAATAAAGCAGGGTTCTGATAATCCCCATCTAATAAGTGTGTAAGAATCTCTTCTTCTGTATTCTTCGCAAGAAATTGATTTTCAATCTGGGCTAAATATTGTTTTGCCAGAATCATTTCAATTTTATACATGACATTATCACTGACTTGTTCTAAATGACCTTCTACATCTATACAAAATAAAAAACCGATATTTTTATGTTCTGCTCTTAGCGTTGAGACTCTACGTCTCCATGGGCTTTCTTCGATTGTCAAAAATACTGGCTTCTTTAAATTTGGTTGCCAGTTTAAATTACGTACAACTTCATAAGTAATATGTTTACTCTCGATTGTTGAATCGAAAGGAATATCATGAAAATCTTCCGACTTATAATAAGAAATTACATGGAAAGCATCATCTAATATTAATATTGGGCATTTTAATAATATTGATGATATTTTTACCAGTCCATCTAAGTTAACACCTGTTAAAAACGCATCTACTAATTTTGAAATATCCATCTACACCTCCGATTATGCTGGTAGCACAAAAAGAATACCCACTATTATATGTTCAGAACGGTTCATTATCAAATAAAAAGTTATATATTGATTACGTTGTTTTTTAAAGGAGATAGTTATGTCAGAAGAAAAAAAGAATGTTAACATCTGGAAATCCTTACAGAAGGTTCCAGCAGGAACAATGTTTGTTCCATTAATTATTGGTGCAATCATCACCACAATTGGTCAAGGAATCTTTAATGTAGATATCTGGGCTACATTAGGAAATCCTATGAAGGATATGTTCTCATCCTCTGGTCAGATGTTGATCATTGGCTTGATGTTATTCTTTACAGGTACTGGTGTTAAGGTTTCAGATTTGAAGTCAGCACTTGGTAGAAGTGTTCCACTGATTATTGTTCGTCTTGTAGTTGCATATGCATTATGTGCACTATACTATGTATTATTTGGATTTGAAGGTGTATTCGGAATTCCATTCCTAGCTGTTGCATGTGCAATCACAAGTGCTAACGCTGCACTATATATGGGTATTATTTCTCCATTCGGTGATGAAGCTGATAAGGCTGGATTTGGTATCATGTTGATTTGCTCTATGCCTCTATTACCAATCTTATTCTTAGGTTTCTATGGAATATCCGGATTTGGTATCGCTCAGGTTATGCAGATTGTCGCATTATTGATTCCATTCATCTTAGGTATGATTCTCGGTAGTCTTGATGCAGATATTCGTAAAGTATTCGCTGGTGGTAACGCAACAATCTTACCATTCTTAGGATTTGAATTTGGTTCTACAATCAACTTATTCAAAGCACTAGGTATGATTCCACAAGGTATCTTGTTAAGTATTGCTTACTTCATTATTGTTATTGGTCCATCTTATTTCGTAGAACGTAACATTCTACATCGTCCAGGATTTATCAGTGTTGCTTCAGCTTCTCTTGCAGGTGTTGCACTTGCTATTCCTGCAATGGCTGCTTCAAGTAACGCAGCATTTGAACCATTCGTTTCACCAACGATTGCAATCTTAGCATTCGTATTAGCAATTACAAATGTTACAGCACCATTCCTTGTTAAAGCTGAATTACAAAGACATCCAGCAGACAACATGGCGAAATAAAGAAAAGAAAGAAGGAAAAAGTTATTATGCAAAAGGTTTTACAGGTTTCTACATTAAACGCATTAATGTTAGGTGATTTTAATGGCGCAATGACAGTAAAGGATTTATTAAGTGATTGCGACACAGGTATCGGTACATACGAAGGACTTGATGGCGAAGCATTAATTGTTGATGGTGTCGCTTATAAGGGAACAGCTGATGGAACAGTTGTTAAGATGGCTGATACAGATAAGTTAGCATTCTCTACAGTTACTAAATTTGATCACTCTGTAAAGGAACAGACAATCACAAATGTTGAAGATATTAAGACATTAAAGGAAAAGTTACAACCAATCGTTGATCAAAACAAGAATATCTTCTACATGTTCCTAGCACATGCTAAGTTCTCTAAGATGCATGTACGTAGTTGCTACAAGTGTGCAAAACCATATCCTACACTTGCTGAAGCTGCTTGCGAACAAAGAGAATATCACTATGAAAATGAAGAAGGACAGATTATTGCAATCTACTGCCCTGATTATGTAGAAGGTATCAACCTACCAGGTTGGCACTTCCACTTCTTATCAGATGATAAGACACATGGTGGACATATCTTAGGACTAAGCGCTGATGAATTCACATTCAAGATGAACGCTATTCCTGAATTTGATTTAGTTCTTCCAACAGATTCTGACTTTGGTAAGTTAAATCTAACAGAAGATCTATCCGAAAGTACAAACGCTGTTGAAGGAAACTAACCCCCTTATCTTTCGACATGAATGTTTGGCCCTGTATAAAACAGGGCTTTTTTTATGCATGCATGAAAAGAACTTTATGGTTATTGTTTCTCCATAAAGTTCTTAATTAATAAACGATATTCTTCAATGATTTCCTTCATCTCACGAAGTGAAGAGATAGAAGATAAACGATTCTTATACTCTGAAGCATGTGGTAAGCCTGTAATATACCAACCAGCCATGCCACGCATCATACAGATGCCATTCCTTTCACCTTCATACTCACAGAGCTTCTCAGCATAGTGATATGCAAGATCTAGCTTCTCATTATAATCAGGTTCTACATAACTACCACCATTCAGATATGCATCTACTTCCCGCAAGAAGAATGGTCTTCCTAGAAGTCCACGACCAATCATGATTGCATCACAACCCGTTTCTTCTAACATACGTTTAGCATCTTCTGGTGTCCGAATATCACCATTGCCAATCACAGGGATATTCACTGCATCCTTTACTGCTTTGATATATGCATTATTAGAATGTCCTGTATAC
>JABZLU010000135.1:0-3467 GCA_015256605.1 Solobacterium sp. | reverse complement strand
CCTGCAAGCAGGTTTTCAACTAGCTTTGTATAACCACCAACAGGAATACCCTGATAGAGCGCATTGAAATAGTTATTATCGAAAGTCAAGCGAACTGGTAAACGTTTGATGATAAATGCTGGTAGTTCAGTACAAGGTCTTCCCCATTGTTTTTCCGTATATCCCTTGATTAGTTTCTCATAGATATCTGTCCCAACAAGTGAGATTGCCTGTTCTTCAAGATTCGTCGCTGTTGTGATATTCGCGGCTTTCTTCTGTTCTTCGATTTTGTTGATGGCTTCTTCTGGTGTTACAACACCCCACATTTTATTAAATGTGTACATGTTGAATGGTAGAGAATATAACTCCCCATGGTAATTAGCAACTGGTGAATTAGTGAAACGATTGAATTCGATAAATTGTGTAATGTACTTCCAAACATCTCTGTCATTCGTATGAAAAATATGTGCACCATACTCATGTACATCTATGCCTTCTACCTTCTTTGTGTAGATATTACCAGCAATATGAGGACGCTTATCAATGACAAGAACTTTCTTGCCTTTTTCTTTTGCCTGTTGAGCAAACACTGCACCAAATAATCCAGCACCTACAACTAGATAATCATATTGTTTCATATGTACTCCTATTAAGCACCGTATTTTCTACGGATAATATCTGCAACCTTGCCTACTAGACGTTCACAGATTTCATCTGTCTCTGCCTCTGCCATTACGCGTAACAATGGCTCTGTTCCACTAGGACGAACTAGGATACGACCATTTCCATTGAGTTCTTCATTTACTTCATCGATGGATTTTTGAACTTCCTCATCATCCATTACTAACGTCTTATCTGTAACCTTAACATTTACTAGTAACTGTGGATAAATCTTTAATCCATCGCAAAGATCGATAATACCCTTACCAGTGTTCTTCATAACTTCAAGTACAGAAAGAGCTGTTAATAAACCATCACCTGTTGTGGCATGTTCCTTCAGGATGATATGTCCACTCTGTTCACCACCGATAACATAGTTATCGCGGAACATTACTTCAGAGACATACTTATCTCCTACCTGCGTCTTTTCAACTTGAATTCCTTCACGTTCCATGGCTTTATATAAACCAAGATTTGCCATAACTGTTGTAACGATTGTGTTATTTGTTAACTTGTTTTGGTCACGTAGATATTTACCGACGATATATAACATGAAGTCACCGTTTACAAGTTCTCCATCTGGACGAACCATAATCTGGCGATCCGCATCACCATCAAATGTTAAACCAACAGTATAGTCACCCTTCTTCATCTCTTCACAGAATAATTCAGGATGTGTTGAACCACACTTCGTATTGATGTTGATACCATTTGGCTCATTGTGGAACGCTGTTACTTCAGCGCCTAATCTTTCAAGTGCCTTCTTAGCTGTAAATGATGAAGAACCATTTGCACAATCAATCGCAATCTTCCATCCACTCAAATCTAATGGATATTCTTTTACAATCCAATCTAAGTAAATCTCAATTCCTTGTGGGTAAGCGATAACCTTACCAATTTCACTATCTGTACGATATGGAATTGTAACTTTACCATCAATATAGTCTTCAATGAGGTCTTCAATATCACTAGACAACTTGAAACCATCATTCGAGAACACTTTAATACCATTATCGTAGAAAGGATTATGGCTAGCAGAAATCATAGCACCACACGCAAAACCATTCTCCTTTGTTAAAAGACAAATCATTGGGGTTGGGCAATATCCTGCTAGATATGCATCACAACCTTCAGAAGTAATACCAGCTGCTAGTGCATTTTCAAACATATCACTAGATAGTCTTGTATCCTTACCGATTACAATTTTATTCTTTCCTTCTTTACTGAAATAGTATCCCAGGTATCTTCCAACCTGGAAGGCCCTCTCTGCTGTTAATACTTCATTTGCTTTTCCACGGATTCCATCCGTACCAAAATATCGTCCCATTCGTTATTCTCCCTCTTTCTGTTGGGTATTTTGATCACCTAAAACTGTGAGTGTAAGTTTATTGTTTTTCAGACTGTACTTTACAAGTCCTGTTGTAGGTTGCTCTACCTTCACTTCAAATTCATGCAAGCCAGGCTCTGCTGTAGACATATCAATGTATAGATAAATATCGTTTTCATTAATCTTACTGATGTTCTCTTGTGTACCAAACACTTCCACATCCATAGTAGTAATATTGTCTGACTGTGTAGCTTTGTAGTTGTGTACATTGTTCTTGTAGTTGATTGGAACACCGCTAATTGTCTTTGTTGTTCCTGCACCAAACTTCACATCTACACTAATCGTTGAAACAGTTGCTGATGTAATACCAGTAGGTAATACAATATCTTGCGATACCGTCGTATCCTTTGTAAGATTCGATACATCAACTTCTACTGTTATTTTATCAACATCGAGCAATGCACTTTCAGTACCGTAAATTGTAACAGTCTGTTTATCAGCTACCGCTGAGGCGACAGCCTGATTATCACCAGGTGTACCTTTAATCTTTACTTCGATAGGTACTGTTTTGTTTGGTGAAGTAACCGGTACATATACATGCATGGTTTGAGGTTCGATATCTACATTTACAATTTGGCCATTTGCATCGTAGGCAACTAGCTTGGCATCTTGTTCGAAGTCTGCAACTTGATTAGATACGTCAATAAGTGCCTTTACAAAAGCAATTTGATTTAATGTATCCTGTGATGCACGAATATTTACAACTGAAGACGCAAATTGAGGAGTACCAACATTATAAATACCATCCATCTTATCACGATGAATAATGTCATAAGAGATAGCGAATTGTTGTGTAACCTTCTTCTTGATTGTTACAACAGCATTGGATGGATTAACGATCGTACTGACAGAATCTCCAAATCCTTCCGCAATCAATGTTACTGCATGTGTTCCTTCAGTTAAGTTTGTTAAGTCCGCAACAACCTTACCATTTGTAGTACTTGCGGCAGTAACGCTTGTCGCATCCCCTGTAATCGTAACATCGGTTGTTGTAGGAATTCCTGATATCTCATACTCTTGTGTATCATATTGTACATATACCGCAGCATTTTGAACTGTACGGCTTGTCTTGAGTGATGTCTTATATAGTGAAGTAATATCATTGTAGTTTACTACAACATATAAAAGTGCTGCCAAGATTAATGATACAACTTTTGCATACTTCGCATTGAATAATACACGATCAATCCCAGTAGATGCATAGTGAATGAAATGGATAATCTTCTGTACAAATCGATCATACTGGCTTGATATACGTTTTGATTGATTGGCAAGATGTTTTGCAAGTTCAAGCTTATTATGATCCATATGATGTTTCTTCTTATTTGCCATTATCGTTCACCTCCTTGTTTATGATCAGAGGTATCTGATTGTTTATAATTCGATTTGTTGTGCTTTGGATAACTTGGTGTTGGACGCTTCTTCTTATGCGGAAGCTTAA
>JABZLU010000134.1:527-3493 GCA_015256605.1 Solobacterium sp. | reverse complement strand
TTCTTTCTACCTTCTAAATAAATATTGATTTGATCTTTCGGACCCGGTCTAAAAAGCGCTAAAGCCGCAATAATATCCTCAAAACATGTTGGTTTCATCTTCCGTAATAAATTGCGCATACCATCCGATTCAAACTGGAAAACTCCAATCGTATCTGCTTGCGCAAATAACCGATATGTTTTTGTATTATTCAGTGGGATAGATAAAATATGGAAATCCGGATTATTCTTATGAATCATCTGTACGATTTCATCGATTGTTGTTAGATTTTTAAGTCCAAGGAAATCCATCTTAATAAGACCTCTTTCCTCTAGGTAATTTCCAACAAACTGCGTCGTTTTCATACCTTCTGCCATTTGTATTGTCGGAACAATCTCTTCGATTGGTTTTCCTGACATGACGATACCAGCCGCATGAATACTCTTATTTTTTGGAAGTCCTTCAATTCGTTTTGCCATATTAAAATATGCCATCAATTGTGGACTTGCATTGAGTAATACACGTAATTTTTCTTTTTGTTCATACGCTTTCTCAAGCGTAATCTTTGGTGTCTGTGGAATCAAACCAACAATCATATCAATCTCACGCTTCGAAATATCCATCGCTTTACCAACATCACGTAAGACAGCGCGGGCTGCTAAAGTATCAAATGTAATGATGTTGGTAATATGTTGTTCACCATACTTTTGATAGACATAATCAATAATTTCTTGGCGATGAATATCCGGAATATCTGTATCGATATCTGGCATCGATACACGTTCAGCGTTTAAAAAACGTTCAAATAATAGATTATATTGTAAAGGGTCTACCATTGTAATACCCAAACAATACGCAACCAAAGAACCAGCAGCGCTACCTCTTCCAGGTCCAATATAAATTCCCTTTTGTCTTCCATAACGAATAAAGTCATAGACAATAAGGAAATAATCTTCAAAGCCCATTTGGTGAATGACTTGTAATTCATGTTTTAAACGTTCAACATATGCAGGCTTTAAATCGCCATTCAAACGCTTTTTTAAGCCCGCCAGACATAATTGCGGTAAATATTGTTCCGCTGTAATTCCATCTTTTAATGGATATACAGGAATACCTGTCTTTTCTAGATTTCCATCACAAAGACATTCACTTGCGATTTCATCTGCTCTATGCAAATCATCAGTATCATATATCTGTTCCATTTCAGGGATTGATAAGAAGTATCTTCCTGTAATTGGGGTCACATTCTTATCTCGTAAGGTTGTACCCTGCTTGATGGCCGATAATACCTTTAATGTTTCATAATCTTTTTGTCCAAGATAATAGATTTTATTTACAGCAACCGTCTGAATTCCTTGTGCATTTGCTAATGCTTTTAACAAAGCATTCTTAGAGCGCCATAAAGATGTTTCTTCGTATGAAATCGCAATATCAAAAGAAGGTAATTCAGATTTCATCTGTGCTAATTTCTGTGTGATTCCAGTACGATCTTCACTGATGAGTTCTGCATCAAAATATCCACCTTCGCCATATACAATAAGGAAATTATGTTCACAGTATTGAAGCAGTTCTTCATATGTTGCATACTCTCTTCCATCGCATAACATAGAAGATAGTTTCATCAAATTTGAATAGCCTCTATTATTTTTAGCAAGCAATAAAAATGGAACTTTCTGTTCATGGTAGAAAACATCAACTTCCAATCCTACAATCGGATGAATTCCTTCTTTTTTACATTCATGCAGAAAACGCGCTACGCCGTGCATCACATGATGGTCGGTCAAAGCGACACTTTGATATCCATATTTTTTCGCTGTTGAAACAAGCTCTGGAATGCGAATTGTGCTATCCAGTAACGTGTAACAGCTACGTACGAATAGATGTGTAGTCATACTACTATTATACCTTAAGGGCATACTATTAAGAAATAACTTAAAAGAAAAGTTAATGTTGACGTATAAAATAAAAAAATGAGACGAAACTGCGATATAATATTAAATGATACATTTTTAGAAATGAGGTCAAACAGTATGAAAGTTGCATTTGTTACAGATAGTGGTACTGGAAAATCTATTCACGAATACGCAGAACAAGGAATCATTAGTCTTCCTTTGCAAATCAGCGTAGATGATACAACATATCAAGATATGGAAACATTGAATCGAAATGACTGCATTCGCTTAATGAAGGAAGGAAAAGTGCTAACGACTTCCCAACCTTCTGCAGGCATTATTGAAGAATGTTTTGAAAGTCTAAAGGCACAAGGTGTTGAATTAATCATCGCCGTACCTATTTGTAATGGACTTTCTGGCACAATCAGCACTATGACCGCAATTGCAAATAGTTTAGATATTAAGATTATTTGTATTGATACGTATGTTACAGCGGTGGTTCAGGATTATCTAATTACAAATATTAAAAAGTGGTATGACGAAGGCAAGTCTCATCTCGAGATTCAAATCTTAGTTGAAAATATCATTAACTCTACGAATACATTGCTTGTTCCAGAGACTCTAGAACAGTTTATTCGCGGAGGTCGTATGACACCTCTTGCGGCAAAACTTGGACAACTTTTAAAGATTATCCCTGTTTTACAGATTAACAAAAAAACTGCAGGTAAAGTTGATACCCTAACAAAAGTTCGAACTTTCCGCAAAGCGCTTAGCACAGCGGTAGATGAAATTGCAAAAGATAACCCAGATGAGAATACACTCATCACAATTGCGCATGTCGCAAATGTTTCTGAAGCAATGAATTTATATCACACAATGACAGAACGCTTCCCTACTGCGAAGATTCAAGTCATTGAATTACCTAATGCAATAGCGGTACATACTGGTATTGGTTGTATTGCAATTCAATATTTTAAAACCTGCTAAGAAATGGAGGTTCCATGGCACAAAAGAAAAAGTCATTTTTGCCTGACTTTGATCATCCGGAAAAAGTAGAACAGCCAGATGAAAAGCAGCGCGAAAAACTACGTAAGA
>JABZLU010000134.1:0-517 GCA_015256605.1 Solobacterium sp. | reverse complement strand
GTCGGTGGGGGCATCTATGCTGTACGTTATGCAAGTAAATTATTAAAAGGGATGCCAACGTTAAACGTAGATGATTTGATTAGTACAGAGTCCTCAAAAATCTATGATGGTAACGGTACACTACTAACAGAAATTGGTACCTACTACCGTGAAAATATCCCATATGAACAAATGCCTGAATCCTTAATTGATGCATTCCTATCCGTCGAAGATTCTCGTTTCTTCGAACACAATGGATTTGATGTACCACGTTTTACGAAGTCTGTATTAGAAACAGTATTACGTCACAATACACAAGGTGGTTCTACATTTACGATGCAGCTAGTAAAGAATACTTACTTCTCCATCGAAGATGGCGATAACAGTACTGAGCGCTCAGCTACCCTTTCCTATAAAGCACAACAGATTGTGTTAAGTATGCAGTTAGAAAAGCAACTCAGCAAGCGAGAAATCTTTGAGTTATATGTAAATAAGTTAAACTTTGGCGACCGTATTCGTGGTGTACAAAAAGCTGCTC
>JABZLU010000133.1:0-3498 GCA_015256605.1 Solobacterium sp. | reverse complement strand
ATATACAACAACGGAAACAGATGCACAAGGCCATACAGCAAATCTAAAGATTACATCAAATGGTGTAGCAGCTACAGAGACAGCTACAGCAACATCTGGTGCAGCTAAGAGTGTTACAGAAGGTGCAGATATTGCGGCATTCCGTAATAATAAGACACTAGCAACTCCAACAGGTATTATTTTAAGCAATTTACCATATATCCTATTAGTTGGCTTTGCATGTGCAGTTATCGCAACTGTAGTAATCAAGAAGAATCGTGAAGCTTAAAAAGAAATAAAGAGTTTGTCACAAAACAACCGTATTATCTATGAAAGAAGAACAAAATCAGGTCATCATAAAAATAGTTAAACAGTTTGGTCACTTCCTGGATCGTTTCATTATCATGCTTGTTACACTGATTGTTCTTGTAGGAATTTACGCTCTTTGGGATTCGTATCAAATCTATCAAAGCGCATCTGCAGAACAGTATGAGATATACAGGCCAAGTGAAAATAACAGCGTCTCTTTTGAAGAGATTCAGAAAGTCAATCCGGATGTTTTTGCGTGGATTACAGAGTATGGCACTGGGATTGATTATCCGATTGTACATGGAGAAGATAACTTCCAATATCTTAATCAGAACGCACAGAAAAAGTATTCTCTTTCTGGGGCTATCTTTATGGATTATCGAAATCAGCCTGATTTTCAAGATTCGATTAGTATTGTATATGGACATCACATGGCACATCATGCAATGTTTGGTGATATTGACCTCTTTAAAGAAGAAGCTTTTCTAAATGAACATCGTTATGGAAGTCTGTTTTATCATGGGAATTTATATGGATTAGAAAACTTCGCATATATTGAAACAGATGCGTATGACGAAGATGTCTATCAAACAGATATTGCGCCTGAACAGTTAGGTACATATCTAGAGTTGTTAAAACAAAAAGCAATAATCTATACGCCGATTGAATTAAAGGCAGGAGAGAAAATTGTACTTCTTTCTACCTGTGCAACAGGGTATACAAATGCTAGGCAAATCGTCGCCGCAAAGATTTCAAATACCGTAAAAGAGAATCCGTATGTCACAAAGGGATTGCATAAAGAAAAAACACTGATTAATACAACACAGGTAAATGAATGGCATCAAGCCCCATTGTTCATTGTGCTTTTAACAGTGGTATTAGCTACTTTTGTGATTCTGCGTCAAATGATAAAAATAATGAAAAATAAAAAAAATCGATAAAAAAACTTAAGTTTAGCGGAATACAGTATGAATTGATACTGTTCTTCCGCTGGTACTGCCCGACCCCTTTCGGACGGTACCAAGGGTAGAATAGTATATTCTGACGAAAGGTGGATAAAATATGAAACGAAAGAGTAGATTTGGAATTGTGATGATATGTATGATGGTTTGGTTATCGACTATCTGTATTCTTCCAACATTGGCTGCTGGAAATGTGGTAATCCCAGTAAAGCAGGTATTTACTATGGGAAATGCACAACATCCAACATCTGTGAGTCGTACGTTTACATATACTTTGACAGCGGATAATACAACATATCCGATGCCTACAGGATCCACAGGTGGAGTATATACATTCACGCTAACGGATAGTGTTGAAGAAAACATTGGGCCAATTATGACGTATACTACCGCAGGTGTATATACATATAAATTGAAACAAACTGTTGGAACGACACCAAACTATACATATGATCCGATTGAATATGATGTTTTGGTATATGCAGTTGAGCAGGCAGGTGTATTGCATACAGAAACAGTTATTAAACTTGCAGGAGTAAAGTATGAAAAAGCAGAGTTTAATACTGCATATAATGAGGTTTTACCAACCCCGACACCTACTCCAACGCCAATTCCAACTCCAGTACCAACACCAACCCCTACCGTAACACCAACTACACCATCCGCAGGTGGAACAAATCTTTTCCGTTTGCCTAGAACGTTTGATGGAACACAGTTGATGTTCTGGACATTTGCGCTAGGCACATCACTAGCAATGCTAGCGATAATAGCTATGTATATTCAGAAGTATAAACATTCTAAGTAAGAATATTCATAATACAAATGAGCGAATAGCATATTCCACTGCTACTCGCTCATTTTGTGTCTAGAAGTTTGTGCGACAAGACAATACTTGTCCAATTATTTTGACTGGTAATTCTTTTATCTCTTGTGGAGTGAAGTAACGACTCTCAACATCTGGGTTAGCAGCTTCAAGAATCATCATCCCTTTTTTATAGATAACACGTTTGACGGTAACTTCTTGATCAATCATGACAACCGCAACTTTACCACTGGGAATAGAATTACATTGGCGTACTAATACAAGTGAGCCATCCATGATACCGATGCCAGACATGGAATTACCGGTGATGCGTAGGTAGTAATCACCATTCTCTCTTTCTTTTAGAGTTGTTTCTTCTTCGCCAAGATAATTCTCTTCCGCAAATAAGTCATATCCAGCTTTTGCATAACCAAGAATTGGTAAGCGGATGGTTGTGTCCATTCCCATTAGGATAGGAGTGATATTGTAGCCTAATAATTGAGATAAAATCTCGGCTGTATCATCATTGACCTTCTTAATTTCTCCACTAGACCATCGTGCAACAGTAGAACGGGAAACATTACATCTACGTGCAAGTTCAGAATCACTACATCCGGTTTTTGTTTTGTATTGGTGAATCATTTCTTTTAGTATCATCTACATTACCTCAGCATTAGTATAACAGATTTGCGACAATCGCAAGATAATTAATTTATAAATGTTGCGTATATGATTGAAATACGCAACATAAATCGATATAATACAAATGACGGGAGAGAGATATGCAGCTATATAAGAAATATGTAGATGTTGTGGTGATGCAAAGAAAAACAGGAGAATTACGCCCACTCTATCTATGTTGGAATGATGGGCGAGAGTATAAAATTGATAAAGTGCTAAGTCACTCTAGGAAAGAGTCTTGTGTTGGTGGTTGTGGTATCCGTTATGTATGTATTATCCAAGGTAGATGTAGAAACTTATTCTTAGAGAAAGATCGATGGTTTTTAGAGAGTTATCAACCATGATAAAAGTAGAAATACAATATTTTTAAAAACGAAGTATATCAGTGGATGTTATCTTCTATAATAAAAGGGATAAGTGATTTCTTTCTTACAATATAAGTTTGCAAAATAATTCAGCGTTTAATTAGACGCTATTTAGAAGTCTAATTATATTTTGTGCTGTTATGAATTGTTGGAATAGATACATCAGAAAATGCTGGATGACACCTACATAGAAACTAGGTTTAGACACATGTCATAGGGGGAATTATGAATTATAGTACAGATAGACCAATTGAAAAAGAAGAGCAAGATCTCTTAGGAAGAGCAACTTTTTCAAAGCAATTAGGGAAAACAATTTATGAATATGATTTTCAATCTGGACTAGTAATTGGTGTTTTTGGAAAATGGGGTAGTGGAAAAACATCAGTTATTAATATGGCAT
>JABZLU010000132.1:0-3513 GCA_015256605.1 Solobacterium sp. | reverse complement strand
ATGAGTAATTCTTCGTGCATAGCTTCTTCTGTTGTACTGGTTAATTGTGTTACCGCAAGTAAGATTGCCTTGCTTCCATGATCATCTAATGCCTTGCGGGCAGCCTTCATCATTTCGATTGTTCCTGCCGCATGGACATTGACCATGTCAACATCCAACTGTGCAAGCATGCTCATCGCATGATAAACCGTATTAGGAATATCATGTAATTTCAAATCAAGAAAGATTTTATGTCCTTGCTGCTTGATTTGTCTAACGATTTCTGGACCATTACCATAGAAGACTTCCATACCAATTTTAACGTATGGTTTTTCATCCTTGAACTGTTGTAGAAACTCTAGTGTTTTTTCCTGGCTGTTAAAGTCACATGCGATGATTACTTCTTTACTCATTTTGTTCTCCTCCTGTATTTATATTTGAATTTGATTATATTTTTTCGTATGCTTCTACGTCTAATGCTCCTTCACTCTTTGCAACCGCAATTGCACAAGCACTATCACCAACTACATTGAGCGATGTTACAAGCATCTCGATTGGACGATTGATTGCAAGAATTAATGTATATGTCATTAATGCAAGTTCATTGTTGAAACCTACCCCACTTAGGATGGTAAATAGTATGACAGCACCTGCACCAGGTGCTGCTGGTGTTCCTACAGATGCAACGATTGCTAAGAAACCGATTGTAAGGATACTTGTAAATGTCATTGGATATCCAGCACATCCAGCAATAAAGATTGTTGCGATAACCTGCATAATAGCAGTACCATCCATATTAACCGTCATGCCAAGCGGAAGTACAAAGGATGCGATTTCTTCGTGTACACCAAGTTCTTCAATTGTTGTCTTCATGTTTAGCGGAAGCGTTGCGGCACTGGAAGATGTTGAGAATCCAAATAACGCTACTTTAAATATCTTCTTAACAAATGGAATTGGATTTAAACCAGTTGATAATTTTATAAATAACGCATAGCCAGTCACAAGCACAAGTAATAAGATACATACTGTTAATAGTACATAAGCAATAGCAGGTTGTAGGTGCGTTACACCATAACTTGCACAAGTTCTAACAATTAAGCAGAAGATGGCAATTGGTCCAAAGTGATTGATAACAATATCTAAGAATACAGTAATGATTGCACTAATTTCTTCGCAAAGTTTTACAAGTACTGTAACTTTATCCTGCAAGTGATTGATACAGATACCTACCATCGCTGCACTAACTACTACCGCAAGTACTGCACCGTTATTACCAAATGCTGTAGTAATATTGTTTGGAATCGCATTAACAACAATCATAAGAGGATTTTTAGCAGCCGTTCCGGTAGCTTGTGTTAAGTCTACGGCACTATTGGTAAATGCCCCTGCATTATATGCTACAATTCCTGCTAATGCCGCAATTACAATGGCGCATATCGTTGTTAACATAAAGTATCCAATTGTCTTACCAGAGATACGACCTAACTTCTTTGTATCTGAAATATGAATCATTGCTAGTACAATGCTTGTAAATACCATTGGGATAATAACTACTTGTAATGCGCGTACAAATAACTGACCAATAATGTAGAAGATACCAATTGCTCTCTCATTTCCTTCGGCAGAAATATCTGCGAATAACAGATTGTTAATCGTATTCCATAAATCTGCTTGATTTCCCTTCAATAATGTTTCTCTTAGAAAAATCACTAATAAACCAACAATGAGACCACAGCCTAATGCACCCATCATTTTCACTGTCAGATTTTTCGATGTCTTCTTCATTTTACTTTCTCCTTCTTCACAAAAAACAACCTTTGCACAAAATATACAAAGGTTGTAAGTAATCTATTACAAGTTCCTCTAAAAAAAACTACTAGAGTGTAATCTATCATCGCCTTCATAGTATCTCGTACTATATTAAAGCCTGTTTTTTTCTGTTAATTAGGATACAATATCCAATCCTATTCGTCAATAATGAATTGCAGAACTTGACATATCCCGCTTCGCTATCATCTGACTAAGAATTGGTAAAGCGTTAAAGATATACAATCTTTTCGCATGATAATCATGTTCTTCATTCTCTGCTAGCAATAATGTAAAATTTCCTTTTACTGCATCACTATCATAATGGAACATATCTGGATGTTGCTTCATATCTTCTATCTGCATCTTAACCGTTCGATACGCAAAATCCTTTGTGCCTGTAAGAGCTAATACATAAAAGTCATCCGCTGTATATCCTTGTGCGATGATTGCATTTTCTAATAATTGTGCAATCCAACTTGGATTATCATGTCCATATTGATCTACTGTTGTATGATTGCCCCAATATAACGATCCACTAAGTGGCACATAGTATCTAAAGTATCTCATGCTATCCACCATTCGATACCATGTTGTGACAGCACCCATAGAAAAGCCCAAGAAGATACGATGGTCTCTAGAAGCTATTAAATCTTCTTCAGTCGTAGAGCTAGCATATGTATGATATGCATTTTCAAATTGTGGTATCAAATCATTCTGTAGTTCTTTGCCAAAAGCTTCCGTTAAACTTGCATCATAATCATCTGTATCCATATCGACATTATCGTGATAATAGGACGCAAACACCATTAACATTGGCTTCATCTCTTTTTTTTCAATCAAATGATCAATTACATTTTTAATATCTGTTAAATCATCTAATTCACCCGGAAAAGAAGTTACATCTCCCGTATGACCATGCATGGTATAGACAACATCATATCGTTCTGTACTTGTTTCGTATCCATACGGAATATATACATACGCATATTTCTTCATGACTCTGTTTTGATAATCATAGGTATTTGTCATGTAGTCAAAGCGTACAACTTTACCCTGTTGTTTTGCGGGGGCCATATATCCTTCAGGTACGTTGCGTATCCCTAACGAAATAGATGAGTTTTTCTGGATTTCTAGGTACGGTTGAAATACCAGCTCTATTGAATCATCTGAGTTTTTCTTTGTCGTACATCCGATTAGGATTGAAGTCACTAATAGGATTACGATAATCAATTTCTTCATCATTACCTTCTTTCATTAGAAAGTGAGAAGATTCCAAATCTTCTATAATTCTGGATTTGGAATCTTTTCAACATTTAAATGAATTGTATCTTTGAGTTGTACTAACTCTACACCAGCAGCTTTTAACATACGCTTGCTAGCAATATTAGTATCTACTCCATTATATTTATCAGATTCATAGACGATGCGATGAATACCAGATTGTATAATTGCCTTTGCACATTCATTGCATGGGAATAAAGATACATAGATTGTACATCCTGCAACTGGCCACTTCGAGTTTAAAATAGCATTCAACTCTGCATGTACGACAAAAGCATACTTGGAATCTAAAGTATCGCCATCACGTCCCCAAGGGAAAACTTCATCTGAGCATCCCTTTGGAAACCCATTATAACCAACAGATACAACACGGTGGTTATCATCAACAATCGCAGCACCAACCTTTGTATTAGGATCTTTTGAACGTAAGGCTGATAAATGAGC
>JABZLU010000131.1:0-3536 GCA_015256605.1 Solobacterium sp. | reverse complement strand
CCTGAACAAACAGAGAAGTCATTTCTATATCCATACTTCGTCACAAAATTCTAATCATCAAAAAATGGTATCCAACACATCGGATACCATTTCATTTTATATACATTACTGAACAATTACTCCATCACGAAGAACATAGTATTCACCAACAACTTCTTCTATCTTCTCTTCCGTATCACCAAGCACATAACTACCATCTTCCATTAGATAGAATGTATGTCCTTGACTATCCGGATAGGTAACATCTTCTAGAAGTCGAAGCCCATCTACTACATCATTCTTCCAAGAAGAATAGTGAGGAAGAAACATCTTCTCTGTTAATCCTAATCCAGGTATAAACCTCTGATATGTTGGATCAATCACTTCACCTTCTAGTTCAGGTTGCGCATAGACAATCGTTGCACTATTCATACTACCAGCAGAACTACCGATCCAGATTCCACGAAACTCTTGAAGATGTTTCTTCAAATCAATCTCTTGGAAAAAAGCATTCTGTGTTGGAACATGACCACCCATTGCGATAATGATATCCGCCTTATTAACAAATTCTTTTGTACGTTTTGCACTATTTCGATCTAAGATATCAAAATCTGATAAACATAAACCCTGTTTATCCATGACATCCACAATCTCCTGTGCATAGCGTCTTGTCTTTTCAATCTCATCAGGTGAAGACGCAACAAGTAATGCATGGCATGGAAAGTGAACATGTTTTAACAGATCTTCAACCCAATGATATTCATTGTGAAGTTCCATCTTTGAATAATCAACTAAACTACTACATAAATAATATCTCATACTAATTTAAAAATATTTCATCCTCATCTTCATCTCTATACGGGTCAAAACAATCTCTTTGTAAGATTTCTTCAACCTCTGCTAGCATCTTTTCATAATAGTGACAGCCCTGATTAATTTGGTATTCATAGCCTTCTTGTGCACCTCTTAAAAGAGTATACGCAACTTCAAAGTCACCTTCCTCTTCACCAATTGCCAAGAATTTCTTACCCATCGCAAACAATACGCTTGGATAATCTAATCTAGCAACTTCTGGTAAATCATTTAAAGACTGGAAGGCTGTCATTAGATAGTATTCCGCAATCTCATCATTTTTCTTTACGCCCTTGCCATGTTCATACATCGTGCTTAACTTATATAAAGCATCTGTATTCTTAAAGCGTGCAGCCATCTTAAAATACGCAAACGCAAGTTTAAGATCCTTCTCACAACCTCTACCATAGTAGTAACAATATCCAAGATTCGCTAGTGATTGAACATTACCCATCGACGCCGCAATACGATAGTATTCAATAGCAGTTTTATAATTTCCATCGCGATAAAAATCAGCACCCATCGAATTAAAATAGTCTCTATTAAAATCTTCAAGAGCTACTTTATTCTCATTCTCAAATTCAATTTTCATATTTTAATCTCCCTGTCCAAGTAGTAATGAACATCCTTTTTCAAATTATATACCCAAAGACAAAAATAAAGAAGGCATCTCGTCCATGCAGACCAAGATGTCTTCTACTTGTACATGCAAATATTTACTTAGCGCAAAACAGTTTTCTAATGTTGGCAAACATTCTCCACGTTCCCACTTGTAAACTGCCTGTACGTCTGAAAAACCAAGGTAATCTGCTAGCTCGCTGGTCTTCACTTTACGTTCTTTTCGCAAACGACGAATGTTATCACCAGTAGCACTTAAACTAACGATAGGATAATTCATAACTCCATCACCTCCAATATATTCCATAAAGATGGTACACCAATATACCATCCTTTGACATGCATGTAAATACCAATGTGATGTTAAAAGTGAAAACACTGTAATGGGCTTTTATTCACCCTACATCATCATTGCAAAAATATTGTTATCCTACAGAGAGAAAAGAGGCTGTGCAAGGTTAGCAATTCCTTGCATCTCTTCCCTAGACTTTCATCACGAAGCTCTGGTGGGATTGTTTACCCACACTTTTCACCCAACTCTTCAGCACTTGTTCTGTGATCTTCTGTTTCCTGATTCAGAACCTGTCTCTAGGCTACTAAGAGAATCTTCTTCCATATCTTATACACGAATTTCTTCGCTTCACGACAGAGTGGATTATTGGCTATTCTTAGGTTTATATATAACGCCAATATATACCTAACTAAGATTCAGGCACTTTATTCAAGTAACCCTCTGTTCTTCCACCGATATGTATTCTGGACTATATTGCACAATGATGTGTGCCATCTGTTACTTTCAGGAATTGCACCCTTCATCTAGTATTACTACTTTGATGCGGCCAGCTGTAAGAAAGTATCCTTTCTCTTAGCCCCGAGCTTCATTCCAGATACCCCAGCAGGTTGAGCAAACCATCTTCACTGGGATATTACAGTATCTTCACTTTTGACACCATCTCTCTTGGTACAGTTATTATTCTACCTACCGCAACCATCATCCACAATGAACCTGTAGTTTAATTTTATTAAAAGCAAGATACTTGTAAGTTTGAGTTAGTTAGCGTAAACTAATCATAGATAGGAGATGTAGATTATGAGAAAAACAATATATAAACGCATCTTATTCTTAGAAAAGCTATTTAGCAAAATAGAAAACAAAAGTAATTAACAAGATTCTCTCAAAGAATTAAATATACATAAGAACAAGATGAACAAAGGAAGATACTAGACTAGTGTTAGTCAGGTATCTTCCTTTTAATTTATTCATGTTCAATAATTTCTCTTAGTACAGGCTCTACGCGATCGATTACTTTTGTAACTAACGCATTTCCCATCATAAAATAGCGTCTATTTTCAGGCATTCCTGTATTTGTCCAATCATCAGGGAAACTTTGTAGTCTCTCTGCTTCAATCGGTGTTAATAATCTAAGCTTTCCAGTTTCCTTATCTGGAATAATATGTGTGGAACGATTGACAGAACCTTCACTTGTTAACATTGTTCTTCCAGGTAAATCTAAACTATCATACTCAGACATTGCCCCTTCTGAATAATAATATTCTGTACCATCTGGGCGCGTACGTAGAATTCTCTTTCCGCCACGTAAGTATTCAAACTTTTTCAGTTTTTCACCTGTAAGAATATACTTGTCTAAACCTTTGCGCTTCTCTCGAATTTCACCAATAGTAATTGGTTCCTCGTATACAGGAGTAACTTTTCTTGTCCATACTTTACCATTAATCATAATTCCAGAATTTTCAAATTCTGCTTTAAAGTGCTTAGTAATATCTACAGTATCTTCGTACTGTAATAAATCTATACATCTATATTTAGAATCTTCTTGTTCAATTGGAAATGCTCTAGCAAATACACCTTCTTGGGCAATTAAATATTTAGGACCGATATAATCTATATTTTCATTATATTTCGTAGTCTTTTTCCAACCAAAAATAAAAATACGTCTTCTTCTTTGAGCTGCACCATAATCAGCCGCATTAATGATACGCCATTCTACGTTATACCCTAAATCAGATAATGTTCTTAACATAATGCCAAAATCCCTTCCTCTTTGTTTTGAGGGAGATTTTAATAA
>JABZLU010000130.1:0-3565 GCA_015256605.1 Solobacterium sp. | reverse complement strand
TTTCAAAAGCGACCATATCTGTTGATGGATTGAAATCTTCTCCATTTACATTACCTAGTAAGAA
This sequence comes from Solobacterium sp., assembly GCA_015256605.1. Taxonomy (GTDB): domain Bacteria; phylum Bacillota_I; class Bacilli_A; order Erysipelotrichales; family Erysipelotrichaceae; genus Bulleidia. The sequence continues at coordinate 3,501 of JABZLU010000130.1, read as the reverse complement.
ACGGAATGTATTACGAATCTTACGATACTGATCAGAAACCTGTTTGATATTGCTTGGACCTAGCTTTAAGTCTTCCTTAAAGTCTGAGGACATTGCCCAAAGACGGAATACATCGGCACCATTCTGGTTGATGATATCCATTGGGTTTACAACATTACCGACAGACTTAGACATCTTTTCACCCTTTGAGTCTACAACATAACCATGGGATAGAACTTCCTTATATGGAGCTGTACCATTGACTGCTGTTGAAACGATGAGTGAGGAGTTAAACCAACCACGATACTGGTCAGAACCTTCAAAGTATAAATCACATGGATAACTATCACCACGAGCAATTAATTCGTTCCAGCTTGAACCAGAATCAAACCATACATCCATGATATCTGTTTCCTTACGGAATTTGCCATTTGGTGACTTTTCATTCGTATATCCTTCTGGTAACAAATCTTTTGCGTCTCTTTCAAACCAAACATTTGAACCATATTCATTCATAAGTTCAGCGATATGATCAAAGACTTCCTTCTCCATGATTGGTGAGTTATCTTCACAATAGATAATTGGAATTGGAACACCCCATAGACGCTGTCTAGAGATACACCAGTCTCCACGATCCGCAATCATATTATTCATACGCTTTTGACCAAAGGAGTTATGCCACTTAACGTGGTTATTAATCTGATCCAATGCTTGCTCACGTACTTTTTCAATTGAACAGAACCACTGTTTCACCGCACGGAAGATAACCTTCTTCTTTAAACGGTCATCATGTGGGTATGAGTGAGTAATATTTTCAACTTTTAGTAAGTAGCCCTTTTCACTCATGTCATGAATGATAGCCTTTGAACAATCCTCAAAGAACATACCCTGGTATGTGCCTGCTTCTGCATTCATATAGCCACGTTCATCAACTGTACAGATTGGTGGCATACCATTCTTCATACATACAAGATAGTCATCCATACCGTGACCACCAGCTGTATGTACAACACCAGTACCATCTTCATCTGTAACATGTGTACCTAAAAGACATGGACATTCCTTATCTAATACAACATGGTGATATGTAGCACCTTCAATTTCCTTACCTGTAAATGTCTTTAAGATACCAAGATTTTCAAGATTAAATTTTTCAAGTAAGCGGTCAACAAACTTTGCAAGCACGATGAGGTTGCCAGCGCTTGTCTTTACTAATGCATACTCAAGATCTGGATGAACGGACACTGCCATGTTTGATGGAATTGTCCAAGGTGTTGTTGTCCAGATTACAAAGTTATCATCTGCAGTTAATACACCCTTACCATCTGCAATTGGGAATTTGAGGTAAATTGTCGCATCTTTAACATCCTTATAAACAATTTCAGAATCCGCAACCGCTGTCTCGTTGTATGGTGACCAATAAACAGGTTTTAATCCTTGGAAGATCATTCCTTTTAAAGCCATCGTTGCGAAAGACTGAATCTGACGCGCTTCAAACTCTTTCTTCAGTGTGATATATGGATGTTCATAATCCGCAATCTGACCTAAACGCTTTTCCGTTTCCATCTGTTGTGCAATCTGTTCATGTGCATATTCTTCACACTTACGTCTAAATTCCGCAGCAGGCAATGCCTTACGATCAACACCCAACTTCTGGATTGCGTTTTCAATTGGCAATCCATGTGTATCCCATCCTGGAAAGAATGGTGTATAGTAACCAGACATCGCATGGCTACGAATAATGAAGTCCTTGATTGTACGGTTCATAGCTGTACCTGCATGCAGGTTACCATTTGCGTATGGAGGACCATCATGCAAGATAAATGCCTTCTGTCCCTTGTGATGTTTTAGTAAGTTTTGATAATAGTTGTCTTGTTGCCAATTCTTTAAAATACCTGGTTCTTTCTGTGCAAGATTACCACGCATCTCAAAATCTGTATTTGGCATGTTTAGCGTATCTTTGTAGTCCATATGACCCTCCTCTTTATAAAAATAAAAACGCCCTCAAAAATCTAAGGACGTCTAAACGCGGTACCACCTTAGTTTATGACATTACTGTCATACACTCATTACTTCTTTAACGCAGAATGTACGATTGCTCACAGGTGATTCTATTAACAGGCTTCATGTTCGTTTTCAGCATACACGAACTCTCTTATCAATCCACTTCTGTTAAAGCATGTCCTGATCAATGCAATTCTTTATCAGATTCTTCCAACCAATCCATATCCGGAAGTTTCGGAAGTTTAAAGTTATCCAAACTCTTTTGTAAATCGGTTAGCTGTTGGCTTAGGTCACTCTTAACCTCACCAGCTTCAGTATACAGTTGCGATAGATCCAGCAATATGGAACGCGCAACGGATAAAGCTTCTTTGACAATCTCATCAGCGTTATTCTGTGCTCTTGCCATCACATCGTTAGCTTCCTGCAAAGATAATCTGGTAATACTGTCGGCCGCATCTTTCCGCACATCTACCGCACGCTCAATCTCATTGTAGCGTGTCTGTAAATCCTCCAACTTCTCTGTTGTCTCAACCATCTGTTCTTGATAGAGTTCCAGCTTTCTTTGAAGGAAGGCAACTTGCGCAGCGTATTGCTCCATCACATCATCAACCGCAAACCGATCATAACCATTTTTCATGATACGAAATGTCGGTCTTCGTGTCGTCATGTTCTCTCCTCTTATATATTCTGCAGAAATTCTGCAACGATTCTCCCTGTACGTGTCTTTCGACTAAATCCCAAGAAGGTAAATCTACCCGTCCCACGTATAGAAATAACACTCCCATTATTGCATATTTTATCAGGCTCTTCAAGTTCGATATGATTTACCTGCACGTATCCTTTACGTATTAAATCCTTCGCATCACTACGACTAGAATGGGTTAAAGCAGCCACCAGTGCATCCGCTCTTTCACTTGCCACAACCAATGAAATCTCTTTGGTTTTAAACACCTGTCTTGGATGTTCATCAATCTTTTCAAACGATACCGTTAACTGATTGATGCGAATCAAGTGATCTTTGATAAACTCAACCATCTGCTCTGATGTATAGAGATAGATTGCATCTTCTTCAATCCAAAAATCTCCAAAACTACTCTTCTCTATCTGTAGATTCATGATAGCCCCATATACATCACGATGCCCTATCGTACGAAAACGCTGATCGATTTTAGCCTTCATGCATACAATATCTGAAAAGCCATCCTTCTCATCATAGAGAAAGATGACTTTCTTTTTACGTGCATCATCATATCCACCATCATAGCGGACAAAGCGTGATGGAGTGAATATCTTTTGAATAATAGCTTGTTCTTCTTCTGTTAAGAATGCAGAACAAACACTCTTATGCCAACGTTTACTCTTTTCTTTTAAGTCGTGTAAATGTGCAATCAGAGAATCGTAATTCCCTAGATTATTCATCTTCACCCTAATCAAGTGAGATATTACCTTCAACACCAACGTTTCTTGGAGCACAGAAGATAACATTATGACCAACCTTCTGAATTGTTCCATCTAATG
>JABZLU010000012.1:0-12925 GCA_015256605.1 Solobacterium sp. | reverse complement strand
TTGTAATATTATCTGTATCTTTATAATACTCTACTCTTACGCCAATCGCATCAGAGAAACGAAATAACTGATTTAATATCAAAACTGGTTCAATTCTCTTCCCAATCAATAATCCAAGAAATCTTTCTCCCGGTTCTATTTTCTTTCCACAAAGATACGCAATAGAAACTGGATCCGTAATCAATAAACAATCTGTTGCCATCTTCTCAATGACACGACTTAGTCTTCTTTCATCCAACATAGTATCACCTCTAACTTATCTCTATTTTATCACGTTTTTTAATATTCAAATTTGACGTTCTACTGTTGAAGAGTATTCGAATCAACACTATAATTTTCTTATAACTAGTAATAAAGGAGATTTTTATGAGCGTTCTTGGTTTATTCAAAAAGGCACTAACAGGCGCATCTGACGAAGATAACATCAAAAATAAAGCTCGTATGCGCGAAATTTTTAATGAAGCCGTTCCAAATGGTGATGATTATCAACTGGTATATTGTCATTCCGAAAATTACCATAGTGCTGTAATTGCGTCAGTTACTCATCATTACAACTTTATCGTGGGATACAAATTGGGCGAAGTGGTTATTATCCATGTTGATCCAACTCTTTCTACATATGACCAACCAGTATTCTTTAATAAAGAAAACGGTTCATCGATACGTACATCTATGGGCTACTGCTTTGCGGAAAGTCCTGCGGCATCCTACCAACTTGAACCAATTACTTATGAACCAGGAATTGGTGAACGTGCAAAGTACTGTGTATCTGTAACACAATCTAACGAAGAAGTATCCACATTCCGCAAGTTCTTTAAACAAGGCTTCTAATCTAATCATTGCATATAAAAAAACTCACATCGCTGTGAGTTTTTAAATTACTTATTCAACTGTAACTTTGATACCAGGACCCATAGTTGTGGATACTGTTACACCCTTGAGGTATGTACCCTTAACTGTTACAGGTCTAGCCTTTAAGATACGGTCATATAAAGCCTTGAAGTTTTCAACAAGAGCTTCTTCAGTGAAAGATACCTTACCGAATAATACGTTGATGTTTCCATCCTTGTCTACACGGTATTCAACCTTACCCTTCTTGATTTCATCAATTGCCTTCGCAACATCCATTGTTACTGTACCTGTCTTAGGGTTTGGCATTAATCCCTTAGGACCTAAGAGCTTACCTAACTTACCTAACTGACCCATCATGTCTGGAGTAGCTACGATGATGTCAAAGTCGAACCAGCCACCTTGAATCTGCTGAATCATATCAGCGCCACCAACGAAGTCAGCACCTGCTGCCTTAGCTTCATCTTCCTTAGCACCCTGTGTAATTACTAATACACGCTGTGTCTTACCAGTACCGTGTGGTAATACCATTGCGCCACGAATGTTTTGTTCAGCCTGACGTGGGTCAACGTTTAATACGAAGCTAGCTTCTAATGAAGAATCAAACTTAGTTGTGCTGATCTTCTTAGCTAAAGCAATCGCTTCCTTGTAATCATAAACTTTAGCGCTATCTACTTGTTCTAACGCTGCTCTGTACTTCTTTCCTGCCATTGTTACTTAGCCTCGCCTTCTACTACGATACCCATGTTACGTGCTGTACCAGCAATGATGTTCATTGCTGCTTCAACGTCATTAGCGTTGAGGTCAGGCATCTTATACTCAGCGATTTCTCTTAACTGAGCCATTGTAATCTTACCGGCTTTAACTGTCTTTGGTGTTCCAGAAGCCTTGTTAATACCAGCAGCCTTCTTTAATAAGATAGCAGCTGGAGTTGTCTTGATGACGAAGTCGAATGACTTATCTTCGTAAGCTGTAATAATTACAGGAACGATGTCACCGTGACGATCCTTAGTTTTGTCGTTAAATTCTGTACAGAATTTAGGCATGTTGATACCTGCAGATGCTAGAGCTGGTCCTGGTTTAGCTCCACCAGCAGGGAATTGTAGCTTAGCTACTTTTGCAATTTTCTTTGCCATGTGGTTTTCCTCCTTATATTAGAATCCACATGCAGTGGTCAGCGGACATTGCTATCCTCCCACGCATGAGCGCACTAAAAGTGCTTTTATATAATAGGCTAATATAGGTTTAGCGTCAAGATAAAAGATACCAAACAAGCCTATTAATCGCTAATCTACGCGGTTTTTATTCATTTGTTGTCACAAATTGAGAGTTATATAACTTACTATAGAATCCATTTTGTGCCATTAGTGTATCATGATTGCCCTGTTCAATGATTCTGCCGCCATTCATGACAATAATTTGGTCAGCGTTACGAATCGTTGATAAACGATGCGCAACCACAAAACTAGTACGTCCCTTCATAAGATTGTTGAAAGCTGCTTGAATTTCAAGCTCCGTACGTGTATCGATAGAAGACGTTGCTTCATCGAGGATTAACATGTTTGGCTTACTTAATAATACTCTAGTGATACATAGTAACTGTTTCTGTCCTTGGCTTAAGCTATCATCTGTCACAACTGTATCCAATCCTTCTGGCATACGACGGATAAACTCCCAACTATGCGCTTCCTTTGCGGCTTCGATGATTTCCTCATCGCTAGCGTTCTCTACACCAAAGGCGATATTATCACGAATACTTGCGTTCTTTAGCCATGTATCCTGGAGAACCATACCGAAGTTTTTACGAATTGATTTTCGACTTACATCATAGATATTTTGTCCATCAATCAGAATTGCGCCTTGATTTGCGTCATAGAATCTCATCAACAAGTTAATAAATGTTGTCTTACCACAACCAGTAGGTCCTACAATTGCCGTTGTCGTACCGGCTTTTGCGCTAAAGTTAAAGTTCTCAATCAGCTTTTGGTCGGGTAGATATGAGAAGAAGACATCTTGAATATCAATTTCGCCATCCTTTTCAACCAAGTCTAGTTTTGGATCTGCACTTTCAGTCGGAGCCTCTATCAATGTAAATACACGATCTGCACAAGCCATCGCATTCTGTAACTCTGTTACAACAGAACTAATATCATTAAATGGCTTCATATATTGGTTAGCGTAAGACAGTAATACCGTTAGCCCACCAACTGTTAAGTTGCCTTTCATAATACTGTAAGAACCAAGTACTGCCACAATCGCATAAATCACATTATTTACAGCACGTGTGGATGGATTTGTAAGTGAACTAATAAACAATGCGTTTTGCGTATATTCTTGTAGTTCCTCATTCAATTTCTTGAAACGTTTCGATGCACGCTTTTCATACCCAAATGCCTTTACAACTTTCTCACTACCAATCATCTCATTGATTAGTGCCGTTTGTTTTCCACGTGTACTTGTCTGCTTTTGAAATAAACGATACGAACGTGTCGAAATAAATCTTGCCACAAAGAAACTAACTGGCGTTAACACAATCACACAACAGGTAATCAGTACATTTTTTGATAACATAAAAACTAACGTTGCGATGATTGTCACTATACCTGTAAATAACTGCGTAAATCCTAACAACAATCCATCTGACAATTGATCCACATCCGCAATAACACTTTGGACGATATCTCCTGTACTGTGTACATCTAGATAAGAAAGTGGAATGTGTTGTATATGTCGCATCGCTTTGGCACGAATCTCTTTTACAGTCTGGTATGTTAAACGATTGTTGATGAGATTCATCACCCAAAGACTGATTGACGCAACCGCAATACAGATTCCAATATTAATTAATACCGAAAGAAGTTGTGAATAATGCACCTCACCTTGCTTGATGACTGTATCAATTGCAGCACCAAACAAGATTGGTACATACAGCTGTAATATTGCCGCAACAATCGATAATACAATACTAAATACAAGTAATATCTTATACTTTCCAATAAACTTTAAGACTTTCCCTAGGGTTTGGAATGATGTGTTCTTTTTCATGCCATAACCTCCTTTGGTTTTTCTTCTGGAAATTGAGAGTAATAGATTTCCTGATATACCTGACAATTCTCCATTAATTCATCGTGCGTTCCTTTTCCAACTAGATTTCCATCATCCAAAACTAATATCTGATTGGCTGCACGTACGGTAGAAGCACGTTGTGAAACGATAAAGACTGTCATTTGATTTCCCAAATTATGAATTGCACGTCGCAACTTTAAATCTGTCGCAAAGTCTAATGCACTTGCGGAATCATCCATGATTAATATTTCAGGATTTTTTAATAATGCACGTGCAATTGTAAGACGTTGTTTCTGACCACCGGATAGGTTGCGACCATTCTGTTCAATCATCGCATCTAATCCATTCTTACTTCTTACTACATCTGCAGCCTGTGCAATTTCTAATGCATGCCAGATTTCTTCATCCGTCGCATCCTCTTTGCCCCACTGCATGTTCTCTCGAATTGTACCTTCAAATAGAACTGCCTTTTGTGGAATCATTCCCACTTTCGATACAAGTTCTCCTTGTGGATAGTCCTTTACATCTACACCATTCACGCATACTTTTCCGTTTTGCACATCATAGTAACGCGGTATTAATTGTGCAACAGTTGATTTACCACAACCAGTTCCACCAATGATACCAATTGTTTCACCACGATTCGTCACAAAACTGATATTCGATATTGCATCTGCACCAGCTTGTGGATAAGAGAAGGAAACTTGGTCAAAGACAACTGCTGGAGCACTTTTATCTTCTTTAACAGGTTCCATCTTGTAAACCATCTGACGCTTTACTACAAGCACTGCTTCAATACGTTCTAGACATGCAAGTGATTTATTGATTGTGATGATAAGAGAAGATAGTTTAATTAACTCTACAATAATCAGTGCCATCAAGTTGTATAACGCAACAATATCTGCCTGTGCAATGATACCGCCATCAACACGAATCGCACCTACGTAAATTAATGTAATGATTGCTATATTGATTAAAATATACGTTAGTGGATTCATTAATGCGGATAAGCGCCCTACATGTTCGTTATATTTTGTTAAAGTATCATTCTCTTGGTTAAACTGTTGAACCTCAGCATCTTCCTTACGGAATGCGCGGATAACTCTGACACCCAATAAGTTTTCACGCAATGTTCCAAGCAACTTGTCCAATGCGCTCTGCACTTTTTTATACAGTGGAATGCTAAGCCACATAATTGTAAATATAACAACCGCAAGAACTGGTATTGTTACCACAAAGATGAGCGCCGATTTTACATCAATTGTAAATGCGACAATCATAGCTCCAAAGACAATAAATGGACTTCTTAGTAATAGACGTAAAGCTAGATTCAGACCTGTCTGCACCTGCAATACATCACTTGTCATACGGGTGATTAAAGTGTCTGTACCAAGTTGATCTAACTCTGCATATGTTAAATCTTGAATGTTATCGAATAGCTCTTGTCTTAAGTCCGTCGCATAGCCAGTACTTGCCTTGGCCGCATACCACTGCGCCGTAAAGGAGAATGCCATTCCCAATACCGCAAGCAATAATAAGAGTCCAAACATCTTTAAGACGTAACTCATATCATTCTGTCCAATTCCATTTTTAATGATTTGGGCAATGACTAATGGAACTGTCAAATCCATTAACGCCTCTAATAGCTTAAATAAAGGCGCAAGGATACTTTCTTTCTGGTATTTTTTTAAAAACTTTAAACTAATCTTCTGTTTCTTCATTACATGTCCTCCAAATAAATAAGAGTGTAGTTTCCTACACTCTTATTTCGCACCTTTATATTCAGCTTGTCCCATACCAATCACGATATTTCCGATTGGATTAGCGAAAATCAATAATGTTGTAATTCCACCACTTAAGTTGAATGCCTTTGATTGCTTCCCAGATCTCTTGATATGAATGACGATAGACGCAATCATCATCACAAGACCAAGCCAACCAATAATCTGTAAACCTGTACTTGCAGAAACTAAGAATAATGCTAAACCACCGATTGCACATACAAACCAGATGATTCCAGCAACCTTAGATTTCCAAACTAATTTGAACATCACTAGTTCACGTACCACAGGAATAAATGCAAATATCTTATTCGCAGGTGTCTTACGTAAGAGTCTAAAATATCCGAAGGTTTGTAGGACATACCAAATTACCGCGAAAATCGCATAATTTGTTAGGATCTTTGTTAATTCTGCTGTCATCTGAACCTCCTAGAACAATTCTACTTTTTCTAAATCACCATAGTTGATATCTGTTGGTGTCTCACGGCCAAACAACATAATCAATACGTTAGCTGTCTGTGTCTGATCATTCAATGAGGCAACTCTTCCTTCCATTCCACTGAATGGGCCAGCAAGAATCTTCACTGTATCACCAATCTCGAAATCAATTGAAATCTTCTTATCACTTTGACCAATACGGCGTAAGATAGCTTCCATTTCATCTGGTGCAACCGGGAATGGCTTCGCACCACCACCAGAGGAACCAATAAATCCTGTAACACCTGGAGTATTACGTACAACGTACCAAGCTTCATCTGTCATCTTCATTTCAACGAAGAGATAACCTGGGAATACGTTTGTCTTAACATCCTTTGGCTTTCCATCTTTGCCAATAACAGTCTCTGTTTCTTCTGCTACTACAATACGGAATAGAGAATCCTGAATACCCATTGTTTCAACACGCTTTTCAAGATTTTCCTTAACTCTATTTTCATGACCAGCATATGTATTTACAACATACCATCTAGTTTCATGTTCATCATCAATTGCAGAAATTACTGCTTTATCATTTGTTGTCATATATTGTTACGCTCCAATCCCGAAAAATTTCATTAGATATGCAACACCTAAATCACACAACACAAAGAATAGTGCAAAGAAAATTGTGAACACCAATACTTCACCAGTATTTTGTAGTGTTCCTTCTTCGCTGCCTTGGTTAGTCCAATGTGGCCAACGAACACGCTTTGCTTCTTTTGTAATACCACTGATTGTAAACCAATGGTCTTTTGCTGGTTTATTCTTCTTAGCTAATTTCTTAGCTTCTTTAGCCTGCTGCTTCTCAGACTTCGCAACTTTTTTATCCTTCATCTCTTCAGACATCGCCTTGCCTACTTTCTATTTTGTTTCTTTATGGAGCGTCATCTTGCCACATTTTGGGCAGAACTTTTTAAGCTCCAATCTCTTTGTGCTGTTTTTCGAACCATTTGTTGTATAGTTGCGTGCAAGACATTCTTCACACGCAAGAATAATTTTTCTCGCCTCTTTTGCCATTACGAAAAACTCCTTCAAAGTCTTGATTACAATAGCACATAATTCGCAAACTCGCAACGAGCCAACCGCCTGTTTCATGTGAAAATCACAATGATTTTTACTTTCTGTTATTTCTCTTCATCAAGATGATTGACTAATTTCAGAATTACAACGCAACATGATTTTAAAAATCACTTCATACAGACTATCGTAGTTATTTTTAGTATCTGCGACCTCTAACGCATCGAGATATTCTTTTTTCTCTTTAACCTTTATATACAAAGGTGGCAAACCCCTTCTTATTAATTGAATATTCATAAACGCTCTTGTAGTTCTCCCATTCCCATCCGAAAATGGATGAATCTTTGTTATCATATGATGCATTCTAACCACATGTTTAATATATTCACTGATTTTAATTTTATCTTTTTTCTTATATATATTTTGAATCTCTATTTCTAGTTTATCTAATTCCTTACATATATACCTAAAATCAACCACTTCAAATTTAGCACCTTTTATAACCAGATTCTCATCTCGTATTTTCCCTCCAAATTCCGGGAATGGATAATACTGATATAAATATTTATTTAAATCCACAATATTGTATATGGAAACATCAGCTTTTACTGGCGTCTCCAATATATGTTGATACATTAAATAATGTCCAGCTATAGACATATAAACTTCATTTTCTTCTGAGCAGTATCTACTGTTTTGCATATTCATTCTTAAATCCGTTACTATTTCTGATGCTTGCTCTAGTGTGACGTTTAATCCTTCCATTCGGCTATCATTATAAATATATTGATTCATAAATATTAGCCGGACATGATCATCAGGGATAAATTGCATTTCCTCTTCAAAGCTATCAATTAAGTCACAATATAAATCTGCATATGTTAAACCCAATTTCTTTCTTTTCATATTTGGAAAAAAAGATTTTATCCGTTTTTTTAGTTCCGTCCGCTCTATACAGTCTTTAAGTTTTTGCATTGTATATGCAATCCTATATACACAGGCCTCAAAACTTACACCAAAGTAATCCGCAATATACAGTACACCATCAAAATCCACTTTCCCCGTTTCATCTGCATATTCGTCAATTTTACGTTGTAGTTCTGCATATGGCATTAAAATCGCAGACGCAAAAGAATCTGCAAAATATTCTATACTATCTTTTTTCCCAATCGGGCATACTACCTGCTTATCTTTATCCCTAAGGTGATGACATAATTCGTGGGCTGCCGTGAATCTTTGTCTTGTTATAGGTCGATTGATATTAATACCTACTACCGGCAAATCTATCTTATTTTCAGGTGGTATATATAGCCCTTCTAAATTTTTGAAATTACGAAATGAAAAAAGAACATTCATATCTTTCAGCATTTGGAATGGATTAATTGGATAAGTTATCTGGCCATCCTTAAAATACACAGCCAAGAAATTAGCTGCCATTCTTTCTGGGTTCCTATATTTTTTCCCTTCAAAAGATAAATAGTCAATCATTTCTTCTTCTGTGCTTTCATTTGTTCTTTAAACCGTATTAGATTCATAATTTCTGCTTGATCATCTTTATCAAGATTTTCAAAACTACGTGCGAACATTATTGTTGGCTCACATACCATATCTTCATTTAATAGATTGTCTGCAGATACGCCAAAAAGCTGACTGAGTTTTGATAAATCATCCGCTGTTATTTTTCTGTTCCCATTCTCCATTTGAGTGTATGTTGCTCTATTCATATTTAAATAATTTGATACATACTCCTGTGATAGATTTAGTTGCTTTCTATACTCCTTAATTCTCTGGTTAATATTTTTCATAGTTGATCTCCTTACAAATCTGTTAGATTATTATAGACCTTTAATGTTAGAATTTGCAACGTATAAATGTAATATTTTCTAACATTTATTTCTTTATTAAATCCATTATAATATGAGTATCAATATGAGAAGAATACTCCGTGTTCTACATGTCATTTTAGCCTGTATCATTAGCTTTCTAATTTTCTATTATGGTACTAGTGAATTTTTAGATTTTCACTTCCAAGGACTATATGCAATTCAGGCCCCTTTATATCTTTTGATTTTATTTGGTCAAACTCTCATATTTTATGGCAGTAGCTATTTATTATTGAATCCATCTCATCGTATTCCAACATTTGTATTGCGACTACTCTGGGTAATTTATTTTCTCGTGATGATTTTATTACTATTTTTTAGAGTCTATCATGACAACAACATTAACCTAAATATTCTTGAACTCTTTAATTTTGAAACAACAAATCTTTCTCAAACTATATTAAATTTGATTCTATTTATTCCTATCGGATACTGGCTCAAACATTTAAAGATTAGTTCTGTACTACTTATATCCTTATTACTGATAACTTCTATTGAATTATTACAATTCGTTAGTCATCGAGGAATCTTTGATGTTGTAGATATTTTGATCAATACAATTGGAATTATGATTGGATATATCATATTCAAAACAGTTCATATCAAATTACATTAATATTTCTGATTGCTGTTGAATAAATAAATCATGGAGGTATTATGCGTAAACTCAAAAAGTTATTTTATCTTCTAGTATCATCTACACTATTACTTGGCTGTAAACCTACACCAGAAAGTCAAATCTCTAATACTAAAGAGATATTCAACTTAGAATATGTTGATCAAAAAGATTCTGATATAAAAGAGTATTCATTATTGACGGATAACAATCCTGCATTTAAGGAAATCACATTTGAAAGTTCAATCAAGTTTTTTACAGAAGGATATTCAGGAATCCTATACTTTGGAAAAGTTGGCTGTCCGTGGTGTGAACGAGCTGTACCTATTTTGAATGCCGTCGCAAAAGATAATAACATTTCGATTTATTATATTGACGCAAACAAAGGTATGGGAGAAACAAAGAGAGAAAGAGAAGAAAACTATAAGAATCTTTCAAAATATATTTCTGATAGTTTCCAAGAAGACGACAATGGTAAAAAAGGAATGTTCGTCCCAGATGTAATTGCAGTAAAGAATGGAAAAATGGTAGCCTACCACGTATCTTTAGTGGATGATTACGACATTCACAAAAATGACCAACTATCCGAAAGCCAAAAACAGGAACTGTATAATATTTATCAAGAGATGATAAATCAAATAAAATAATATCTTCAAACGAAAAGGTGGGCTATGAACCCACCTTCATTTCTGCATTCTTTAATAATAAGGAAACAATATTCCCATCCTTTTGATAACTAAAGGTTCCTACAACTGTGATTGTCGTTCCTAAATCTGGATAATCATCTGGATATTTATGATTTCCTTCCCATTGGAATTGAATACCCTGTTGGCAACAACCCAACGCATCTTTGATAATACAACCATACATCGTATTACCATCTTTATCTTTGCCTAGTGCAAAGATACCAGAGATTTTAAATGTTTTATCCACATACTCTTCTGGGTTTGTCATCATCGCATATACTTGCGAATACACAACATTTCCACTGAGCTTAGATAAGTCATAATCCACTTCGGTCTCTTTACTCTGCTCTGGTTTTACCGCGTTTGGTTGGTGTGTATATAGAAAAGCTAATGTAATAATTCCTACACTAAGAAAGATTAGGATAAATTTCTTGATATATTTCATTACTACTTACGCTTTCATCGCACGAATCAACCAACAGATAATAAACGCAATAATATCAACAGTTACAATTGTAGCACCTACAGGTGTACTGCAAAGTATCGCTACAAGCATACCAGTAACCGTACAAATTTCTGATAGAACTGCCGCCCCAATCAATACAGCTTTAAAACTCTTAAACAGCTGCATCACCGATAATGCAGGGAAGATTACAAGTGCTGATATTAACAAGGAACCCACAAGATTCATCGCTAGCACAACGATAACCGCAATGATAACTGCCAAGATTAAATTAATCTGATCTGCTTTTAGACCAGTTGCCTTGGAGAAGTTTTCATCAAACGTTACCGCAAAGATCTTTGGATATAACATCACAAATATAATTAGAACGATAATTGATGCGATGACACATAACCAAACCTCTGCTTTGGAGAGTGTAAGGATTGATGTAGATCCAAAGAGTGTACTACATACATCTCCACTGATATTGGCAGTCGGTGGAAATAGATTCATCAAGAGATAGCCAAGTGCGAGTGCACCGGTAGAAACCATTCCGACAATCGCATCACCTTGGACTCTTTTATTTTGTCCTGATTTGAGAATTAGGATAGCCGCTACGGTTGTAATCGGAAAGACGAGATACATCTTTTGTTGAATCATCCCAAGTACAAGTGCGATTGACATTGCGCCAAAGGCAACGTGTGATAAACCATCCCCAATATAAGAATATCTCTTTAATACAAGGATAACTCCAACCAGTGCAGAGCACAGGGATATTAACATCGCCGCAACAATGGCATATCTTACAAAGGGATATTCAAGATAGCGTAATAATTCAGCTAGCATTTTTCCACCACCTTTCGATATTCATCTGTGGATACTTCTTTCACTGTACCATCCACAAAGCGAACGATGCGATTTGCATACTGCACCACTGCAGGCACATCATGTGTAATCATCACAATTGTCATGCCTTCTTTGTTTAGTTTAGCAATTAAATCATACATATACTGCATAGCTTCTGGATCAAGCCCCGCTGCAGGTTCATCTAATAAAATCATCTTATCTGCAGCGCATAGTGCTCGAGCGAGTAAAGTACGCTGTTGTTGGCCACCAGATAAATCTCGATAACAATGTTTCGCAAGTTTATCGACGCCCGTCTTTGCCATGTACTCCTTCGCGAGTTCTTTTTCTTTCTTGTTATAGAACCAGCGATGGCCAAGATGACCAACAAAACCGGATAAAACAACTTCTTCAACTGAAGATGGGAAATCTTTTTGAACTTGTGTCTGTTGTGCAAGGTAACCAATTTCTTTTGCGTTGAAGGAATCATCATGTTCAATACTTCCTTCAATAGGAGTGATCAAACCTAAGATGGTTTTCATGAATGTGGATTTACCAGATCCATTCTCTCCGATTACACATAAATAATCCCCACTGTTGATTTCCAAGCTAAAAGGTCCCGCAACTTTATTGCGTTCATGTCCAACGGATAGATTTTTACATGTAATCAAATGTGTCATCTTATTTAACCTCCGTGTTAAAGCTTTGCGCTAGTACCTTTAAATTCTCTTCCATTGCGCCATAGTATGTTAAGCCCTTATCGATATCGGATTGGCTTACGGACTGTAGCGAGTTCAATGTTAGTATATCTTGATTCTTATCTGTAGTGTTTTCAATGACTGCTTTTGCGAGTTTCTTATCAGAACCTTCAATTGTCATAATATGTTTGATTCCCAACTCATCTGCGTATTTTGCAAGACTAACGATAGTCTCAAAACTAGCATTTGTCTCTGTTGAGCAACCATTGAATGCGGCATATGTAGTGATACCATAATCTTTTGCTAAATAGTGGAACGGCATACGATCTGCGAAGATCCATGTCTTATTTTCAACTGTATCAACTGTAGTTTGATAAGACTTATCTAATGTAGAAAGTTTTGTGATGTACGCTTCCGCATTTGCCTGGTACTCTTTGGCATTTGTCGGATCTAGTTCTACCAATTCATCTGTAATTGCTTTTACGATCTTCTGTGCACGCTTGAGAGATAGCCATACATGTTCGTCGTATTCAATTTCTTCATGGTCATGGTCGTGATCTTTATCAT
>JABZLU010000129.1:0-3574 GCA_015256605.1 Solobacterium sp. | reverse complement strand
CTTATTATGTTCTTGTAACCATTTTAAATTACGAAGAACATTTTCATTCGAGATACCCGTCAACTTTTCATGCCATGACTTGTTCCATGCCTTTACATCAAGCATCACAGCATCAGTAACAGCCATTAAAGCAGGCATCTGTTCATATAGGTACGCACCATTAGAATCTAAGAAACATGTTTTGTTATATGTATGTATTTTTGTAAATAACTCTGTTAAAAATTCAGGATAATTGGTACATTCACCACCAGATACCGTAATACCTTGAATATATGGAAACAACGGTTTAATCTGCTCTATAACATCATCCGCAGTCATCTCCGTAATTTTCGGAGATGATAAATGCGGACAAACATGAATGCATGTATCACAATCAATACATTTTTCTTTATGCCAAACGACTTTACCGTTGACGATTTCTAAGGCCTCGCCCTTTTTCGGACATGTTTCTACACATATACCACAATGTACGCACATATGAATCGTCTCAGGATTATGGCAATACAGACATTTGAAAGGACACTTTTGGACAAATATCGATGTACGATTACCCGGACCATCGACATTTGAAAATTCGATGATTTTATTAATTGGAGCTGTCGCCATCATTCACAATCGTACGGTCTAATGCAGCGCCGAAATCACGTGCACCTTTACCGAAGATAGAAACATTATTTAAAGATTGTTTACCAGCATCAAGTTTTGCTAGTTCACTCTTCTTAACAAGGTAACCTGTAACGCGAACAACATCGTTATTCTCAAGATAGCCAGAGAAATAACGCATATCATTTCTGATTGCTCCATCGATAATATCTAATACAGCTTCTGGTGTATTCTCCCAAGTCTCTTCAAACTTGAAGATATCACCAATACCTGTTGGGAAATACTTATGGAATTTTTCAGAGTGATTAATTTGTAATGGGATAATTGGCTCTGCACCAACAGGGATACGTGCACCAGGTGAATCTTCACGTCCATCACTATCAATACCAACTTGCGCATGTAAACGATACTTATGATTGAAAGCTGCAGCGTACTTGGAGTCATGCGCATTTACAAGTGACTCTAAACGATCCATAATACGTAAACCTAAAGCATCTGCTTCTGCATTGTTACCAAAGCCCTTCTTAGGATCCTTAATGCCGAGTAAGTGGTTTACACATTCAGCTAAACCAACCATACCAAACATACCTGTAAAGTTATCTAACTTCACAAATCCTTCTGTAACAAGGAAGTTAGACTTAAAGAATGCAGTCTTTTCAACTAAGAATTCAATACGATCATCCATCATCTTTAGCATGATAGAAGTATAGTAAGGTAAAACATTCTCTAAGAAATCTTCAGTATCCTTCGCCTTTAAAGAACATTCATACATACGTAGACGTGGTAAAGTAAATCCACCTCCACATACTTTTAATCCGTTATAGCATGAAGCAATCGCATACTTATCTCCCCATTCTCTTGTAAACATCTTGTGGTTTGCAAAAGATGGCTTAGAAGTCTTCATCATGCATTTAACAGCTAACGCTGCAAAGTCACGTGGTGTAATATCAGGATCATACTTTAAAGTAAGATTAGGAACTGCCAGCTGCATCTCTTCTGTTAATTCAAATAAGATACGCGCAGTTTCAGAATCCTGAGGTCCTACATCCGCATGTACAAAAGAGTCTGTTAAAGTACGGTCAATATTCAATAAGAATAAACGCATTGCTGCCTTAGCATTCTCACGACTTTCCTTTAATACAAATGGTTCAAGTAAATCATCAAGATCGCCCAAATATACAGGGAAAGACGTAATACTTGGAACACTATGATAGAAAATCAATAGTGTATTTAATGCTTCATAAAGATTTTTTGGTGCATCTAGTTGCAAGAACTTGCAACCCTTCTCCATCAGCAACTCATAATCTGGACAGATATAGCGTGGACGATATGGAGCATTGCCCTCACCTAAATCACAGATAATACGATCTGCTTTTGCTTGAATTAATTCAGGACTTAATTCAAGTGTATGGTCAGTATTTTCAGCATATCTAGCAAGTGCTAAAACTTGCTGATGATATGTCAAAGTTTCATCTGCGATGATATTTAAAATATCACTCATAGTCGAAAATTTCCTCCTCATTTCTATTTTTAAATATAACATACTTTTATCAATATGCATGTAGGATGCATTAAATTTTCGCAAAGACTATAACTGATATGCCACAATTCCATAAATATGAAATAATCGTTATAATATTTTCCATACAAAGGTGACCTTATGACTACATTTCAAGATATTTACAAGAGAATATATGCTTCTTGGTTAGGAAAAAATATTGGCATACGCTTAGGTGCCCCAATCGAATCATGGACTGGTCCTGAAGTGCGTAAATGTTATCAACCAATTACCGATTATCTTACAGATTATTCGCAATTTGCGGCTGACGATGATGCCAATGGTCCATTGTTTTTTGCAGATGTTATGAAATATCATTCCATTGATGATGTAACAGCACAAGATATGGCAAGCAATCTTTTAAATGTAGTTCCTTACGAAAAAGGTTTTTTCTGGTGGGGAGGAAAAGGTATTTCTACAGAACATACCGCATGGTTAAATCTAATAAATCACATAGACGCTCCCCTTTCTGGTTCTTGTAACCAAAACTCAAAAGCAGTTTCCGAACAAATCGGTGGTCAAATCTTTAGTGATTGTTGGGGATACCTTGCATTAGATAAACCAGATATTGCAAAAGATTTAGCAGAAAAAATGAGTAGTGTCACTCATGACCTTGATGGGATTGAGGGTGGTAAGTTTATAGCTGTATGTATTTCTCTTGCTTGGAATATCCATGATACAAGAGAACTAATTCACACAGCACTACAGTACCTCAATCAAAACTCTAACTATGCCCATTTAATTCAAGAAATGTTAGACTTTCA
This sequence comes from Solobacterium sp., assembly GCA_015256605.1. Taxonomy (GTDB): domain Bacteria; phylum Bacillota_I; class Bacilli_A; order Erysipelotrichales; family Erysipelotrichaceae; genus Bulleidia. The sequence goes on along the minus strand of JABZLU010000129.1, from coordinate 649 downwards.
TCTTCAATATCCTAAAGACCCTGCTATATGCCTCGCGTATATTGAAGACAAGCATAGCTATGATCACTACGAAGGCCTCTGTCATATCCTACCGAATACTGCAATCATGTTGTATGGCATGTTATATGGCAAAAATAACTTCGATTTAACAATGCAACTAATAGCAGAAGCCGGTCGCGATACAGATTGTAATTTAGGAAATGTAGGTTCCATCATAGCAATGATGGTTGGACTAGAAAATATCGATGAAAAATGGATTAAACCAATGAATGATACCCTATTATGTTCCTCATCCATTGGTTCAAAAAATATTACAACAATTTCTAAATCTGCATATTATTTTGCTACATTAGCTTGTAGAATCCATAATATCCCATATCCTACTGAAACAGTTAGTAAACATAGTACAGATTTTTCCCTTCCTTATGCAACAAACGGCTTTCAGATAGAAACAACTCGCTACCATGCATGCAACTTACGTGTACAAGATAATAAATTAAAAATATGCTTAGATGATATTCTTTCAAATCAAGAATTCAAAGTATATAAACATAGTTATTATCGTCCACAAGATGTATATGATTGCAGGTATGAACCAGAATTTGCCGCAATCTTAGAACCGAATGATATCATTCACTATCGATTAGAC